>JAWWPE010000219.1:0-3801 GCA_033850895.1 Nocardioidaceae bacterium
CGCGGTGATCGTGCTCGACGACCTCGGAGTCAGCGAGTTCGACGGGTTGCTGTGAGGGCGAGCGGACCGAGCACTTCACGCGCTTGCGTCCCAAGTGCATCAAGAGCCCGCTCGGCCTCGTCCTCGAGTCGGGCGATGTCAGCCTCGACGGCGGCGAGTGCTCCGGAGGACACCATGAGCTCGCTGATCGCGGTGACGCCGGCGGCGGTGCCCAGCTGTTCGGTCAACAACGCGCGACCGGCATCGTCGGTGAGCTCAGCCGTACGCGCCACGAGCACGGTGCGCTTGCCTTCGCGGACGTCATCGCCCGCAGGCTTGCCCGTGACAGCCGGATCACCGAAGACGCCGAGCACGTCGTCGCGGAGCTGAAATGCCGCGCCGAGGGGGAGCGCGACATCGGTCAGACCGGCCATCAGCTCCGGCCCGGCGCCGGCGAGGGCTGCGCCGATGTGCAAGGGACGCTCGACGGTGTACTTGGCCGACTTGTACCGGATGACGTTCATCGCCTCGTCGACGGAGAGCGATGGACGAGTCTGCGCGGCGACGTCGAGGAACTGCCCGGCCACCACCTCGGTCTTGCACAGGTCGAGGAAGTGCGCGGCGGCATCGGTGCTGGGCAGCCCGCTGGAGCGGAACATTTCCTCGCACCACGACAACATCAGGTCGCCGAGCAGGACGGCGACCGACGTCCCGAAGCCCGGCGCATCACCGGCCCGGCCTTCCGCGCGATGCCGCGCCTCGAACTCGCGGTGGATGCTGGGGCGACCGCGACGAGTGTCCGAGCCGTCCATGAGGTCGTCGTGCACCAGCGCGCTGGCCTGCAACCACTCGAGGGAGGCGGCCGCGACGACCAGTCGTGGATCCTCGGGCTCGCCGCCGGCCACCAGCCAGCCGGCATAACAGAACTGCGGTCGCAGCCGCTTGCCCCCGTGCACGAAGTCGAGGGCCGCACCAGCGAACTCATCGAGATCGGGGCCGAGGGGCGCCAGGATCTGGCGTTGACCCTCCACGAAGTCGGAGAGCGCCTGATCGACGCGCGTCCGGAATTCGGGATCATCGGCACGTGCGGTCACACCGTGGACGATACCGTTGGGGCATGTCGTCCGACGCCAACTCCCTTGTCGCCGCCCTTCGTGGACCAACTCCCAGCTTCTCCTTCGAGTTCTTCCCTCCGAAGGACGACGAGGGCGAGGCTGTCCTCTGGCAGACCATCGCCGATCTGGAGCCGTTGCAGCCGACGTTCGTGTCGGTCACGTACGGCGCCGGAGGCACCAGTCAGGAACGCACGGTGCGGATCACGGCCCGCATCGCCGAGCAGACCTCCATGCGGCCGGTGGGTCACCTGACGTTGGTGTCGCAGACCAAGGGCGAGATCGAGTCGGTGCTCAAGGAGTATGCCGCGGCGGGCGTCGATCACGTGCTCGCGCTGCGCGGCGATCCCAAGGGCGGACCACGTGCGCCGTGGGAGTCGCACCCCGATGGCATGACACATGCGATCGACCTGGTCCAGCTCGCTGCCGGACTCGGTGGGTTCCGCATCGGCGTGGCCGCGTTCCCGGAGGGCCACCCGGACGCCAAGAGCATCGAGCACGACGCCGAGATGCTGGTCGCGAAGGCCGAGGCGGGCGCCGAGTACGCCATCACCCAGCTGTTCTTCCGGGCGTCGGACTACTTCTCTTTGGTCGAGCGGGTTCGCGCCCTCGGCTGCGACATCCCGATCATCCCCGGCATCATGCCCATCCTCAATTTCGCCCAGGTTGCTCGTATGGCCGAGCTCTCCGGTGCGGAGCTCCCGCCCGAAGTGCTCGAGCAGGTCGAGCCGATCCAGCACGACAAGGCGGCCGTACGCGCCAAGGGCATCGAGCTGGCCACCCAGCTGTGCCGGGACCTCCTCGCCGGGGGAGCGCCGGGCCTGCACTTCATCACGTTGAACCGCTCGAAGGCGACCCGGGAGATCTTCGAGGCGCTGCGGGAGACCGGCGACCTCTAGTCAGCGGGGAGCCGGGCCCACGGCTTCGGCGATCGAAGCCGTGGCCATGCCGATCGCCTCGAGCGAACCTCCCGGATGCGCGTGTGCGCCGGCGAAGTACAGCCCGCCGCTCGGGGCAACACCCGGGAGCTCGAAGATCGTGGTCCACCCGCGCCAGGCCCAGCCCCAGTGGCCGAGCCGGACCAGATCGCTGGGTGTCATGTCATGGCGACTGACGACGTACTCGCGGAGGTCGATCCCGAATCGCGCCAGCGCACGCAGGACGTCCTCGCCGCTGCGGTTCTCGATCGTCCACCGGACACCGTCTGCTGAATACAGTCGAATCGGCGGATTGGCGTGCACGAGGATCTCTTCGGGCATCGGCGGGGCATCAGCTGAAAGCGTCACGAACGTCCGGGTGGCAGGAATCGTCGGCATGGTCTGCGGTGGTGTAAGCGGAGCGGGCCACGTCGGGGCACACCACACGACGACATCGGCAGGAATCGTCCGACGATCCGTCACCACGCCGCTGACGTTGTCGCCCTCGCGCAGGAGCTCTCGGCCGGACTCACCACGCTCGACCTTGACCCCGCGCTCGACGAGCCGTGTCTCGAGCGCCTCGGCGAGCGCCGGCAGGCCTCCGACGAACCGCCAACGTCCGAAGTTTCGCTCGACGTAGTGGTTCACCGCCGTGAACCCCGGGGTCACCCGGCGCTCGTCTCCCGCCAGTCGCACCGGGTCGAGTACGAACTTGGCCAGCCGCTCGTCCGCGAACTCGCGGTCAGCGAGGGCCATGAGGTTGTGTCGGGGTCGCAGGATCTTGCGTACCCGCTTGTCGACTGCCGGGCGCCCGGCGAAGATCTGGTCGAGCGCGGTGCGGCGGATGACGTCCCAGGTCTCGGCGTACGTGTCGACCCACGGCGACCACTCGTCCTCGCCGAAGGCGGCGATGAGCGCGGCGTGCTGGTCTCCGCGGTTGCCGAGCGGGAGGTCGAACGTCGACTTGTCCTTGAAGACGTGCCGCCGGCCTGCGGTGATCTCGAGACCGATGACGTCCTCGAGCGGACGCCCGGACTTGCGGAACAGGTCACGGAACACGCCCGGGAGGGTGACCGTGTCCACGCCGGTCGGCCAGGTCTCGCCGTCGAAGGTGACACCGTGCAACCGGCCGCCCAGCCGATCAGAGCTCTCCAGAAGCGTCACCTCGTGGCGCAGCTTGGCCAGCCGGGCAGCCGCCGAGAGCCCGGCGAAGCCGCCGCCGACCACGACGATTCGTGCCACGGCCGGTCACCCGACCTTTGTCGTGAGGCCACCGGTGAGGACGATCAGCTCGTCATAGGTCGTGGGGAACACCGCGTGCGGGTGGCCGGCGGCGGCCCAGATCTCGTCGTGCTCGGCCAATGCCTCGTCGATCAACGTATGGAGGGGAGTGGGGTGCCCGATCGGCGCGACTCCACCGATTGCCTGGCCGGTGTGGGCCCGCACGAAGTCCGGTGTGGCGCGCTCCAGGGGCGGCAGCCCGTGGAGGCCGGCGACCAGCTCGACGTCGACGCGGTGCGATCCCGATGTAAGGATCAGGACCGGGCTCCCGGCGGAGTCGAACACCAGACTGTTGACGATCGCGCCGATCTCGACATCAAGTGCGAGGGCCGCTTCGGCGGCCGTCCTGGCCGAGTCCGGTAGTACGCGAACCGCGCCACGCGCACCCAGCCTCTGCAGCGTCTGGGAGACCTGGTCAACACCGGGGTGATCCATGGGGTGACGCTATCGCCGCCTGTGAAAGAGTGTCGGCCATGGGTCCGGTCCGCACCGAGTTGATGTGGCAGTCGGTC
>JAWWPE010000225.1:0-11224 GCA_033850895.1 Nocardioidaceae bacterium
CCTCCGCGTCGACCGTGTCGATGCCGGCCTTGCGCTGCTCGTGGTAGGCGAGGATCTGCAGCTCGATCGACAGGTCGACCTTGCGTACGTCGACACCGTCGGGCACCTGCACGAGCGCGGGGGCGAAGTTGAGGATGCTGGTGATGCCGGCCGCGACCAACGCGTCGGCGACTGTCTGGGCGGCGTCGCCGGGGGTGGCGATGATGCCGATCGCGATCTCGCGCTCGGCGACGATGGCGGCGAGGTCCTCGAGCGCTGACACCGTGATGCCAGAGATCTCGGTACCGATGCGTTCGGGGCTGGTGTCGACGAGCGCGGCGACACGGATGCCGCGAGTGCTGAATCCCTGGTAGGCCGAGAGCGCAGAGCCGAGATTGCCGACGCCGACGATGACGACGTCCCAGTCCTGGGTCTGACCGATCTCGCGGGCGATCTGGTAGCTGAGGTATTCGACGTCGTAGCCCACGCCACGGGTGCCGTATGAGCCGAGGTGCGACAGATCCTTGCGCAGCTTCGCCGGGTTGACGCCGGCCTGGGCCGCGAGGTCATTGGACGAGCACGTGCCGATGCCCTGCTCGATCAGCGCATTGAGCGCGCGCAGGTAGACCGGAAGGCGGGCCACGGTGGCGTCCGGGATGCCACGCTCTGGCGTGGCGGCGGGAAGCCGGTGGCTGCTGCGAAGTATGGTCACGGTGCTCCTGCACTGCGCGACCGGGGATTATCCCGTGGTGGGACTGGCACGCAATGCCGACCCAGTTTAAGAGTTTGTGAACGCGTTCTCAAAATCGAGACCGCGAGCGCAGACCGCGCGGAGGCTCATTGGATGGGCCCGAGTGACCTACGTCACCGTCGATTCCGACCGAGCGCCGACCGCAACCTGTCCGGATCAACCCGCCAGAAGTCGTGCTGCGCTCCGTCGACGAACGTGACCGGCACCTGCTCGGTGAACCGCGACCTCAGGTCCATGTCCTGATCGATGTCGATCCGCACCCAGCTGTCTCCAGTGTCGGCGCACACCGCGGCGACCAGCTCCTCGGCGACTTCGCACAGGTGACATCCGCCCCGGGAGTAGACCACCACCCGGGCGTCGCCGGCGTGCGCGATCGTCACGCGGTGTCGAGGCCGAGGGTCTCGCTGCGGGCCAGGGCGCGCAGCCTGCCCTTCGCGACCTTGCCGTTGGCCGACTGCGGCAGGCCCCGCACGATCACCACCCGGCTCGGCTGCTTGAACCGGGCCAGCCGGGTGCGGCAGTGGGCTTCGACCGTCTCGAGCAGGGTTGCCTCATCGGCGCCGACAGCCTCAGGCACGACGAAGGCGACGACCGCCTCACCGGTCTCCTCATCCGGAAGGCCGACGACGGCGACCTGGGCAACGCCCGGCACCTCGGCGATGACGTCCTCGACCTCGAACGGATAGACGTTGAAGCCCGAGACGATGACGAGCTCACGCAACCGGTCGACCAACGTCAGGTCGCCATCTTCATCGAGATAGCCGATGTCGCCGGTGGGATACCAGCCGTCATCGCGCGGCCCGTCGACTCCGTCGGGCCAGTAGCCGGAGAAGACGTTGTCGCCACGGACCCAGATCTCTGCCGGGTCACCGGAGGAGGCATCCTCACCACTCGCGTCCACGATGCGCACGTCGATGCCCGGAAGGGGACGACCGACCGACCCGGCCTTCGGACCACCGTCGGCGGCGCGCTTCGAGCCCATCGTCACCGCGATGACCGGGGCCGTCTCGGTGAGGCCGTAGCCCTGCTCGATGTGCTTGCCGGACGACGCGAGGAATGTCTCGGCGAGGTCGGGATCGAGCGCCGAGGCACCCGACAGGATCATGGTGACCGTCGCCAGCTTGTCGCGCAGGTCGTCGCGTCCGGCCCACGCGGCCACCACGGGCGGCGCCAGCGGGACGTTGGTGACGCCTTCACTGCTGATCAGCTCGAGCAGGCCGCCCGGATCGAAGCCGTCGACGAGCAGCACGCGAGCACCCTGCTTGACGGCCTGTCCGAGCACACAGTTGAGCCCATAGATGTGGAACATCGGCAGCAGCCCGAGACATACGTCATCGGACGTCACCGGCGGCGGGTCGAGTCGGGCGATCTGCTCGGTGTTGGCGATCAGCGCCCGATGGCTGAGCATCGCGCCACGCGGCTTGCCGCTCGTGCCCGAGGTGTAGAGCACCACCGCGAGCGCCTCGTCATCGGGCGGCGAGGCCGGATCGGTGCCCGACGCGTCGGCAAGGAATGCCTCGAACGACGTCTCACCGGGTAGGGGCTCGGTGCCGTCGACGATGACCGAGATCTGCTGGTCGCCGGGCACCGCTTCGCGTACCTGAGCGACACCGGCTTCATCGCACAGCACGACTCGTGCCTTGGAGTCGGCCAGCATCCGGTTGATCTCACGAGTCGTGGAACGAGGGTTGATCGGCACGGCCACCATGCCGCCGCGGAGGATGCCGTAGTAGGCGATCGGCAGATCGATGCGATTGGCCATCACAACGGCAACGCGTTGCCCGGCGACCAGACCGCGACCCGAGAGTCCACGCGCGACGGAATCGGCCGCGTCGTCGAACTGGCGCCAACTGAGCGCCCGCCGCTCGGGTCGGTGCTCAACCAACGCGGTGCCGTCCGGGTCGTGTGCCGCGGCCTCTCGGAGGTACTCGCTGACATTCACTGTCACGCCCTGAGTCAACCACACGTGTCACACGGGAGAGGACGTTAGTCTCGGTTGCATGTCACGGGATTCCACGCCCGAGCAACCGCGCAATCTGCAGTCGCGTTCACTGCTCGCGGGTCAGTCGGCGGCCTCCGCCGCCGAGATGGAGGATGCGCTCAGCACCGCGCCCGATACGACGGCGGCGGCGTTCTTCGACGTCGACAACACGATCATGCAGGGCGCCTCGATCTTTCACCTCGCCCGCGGACTGCATCGCCGCAAGTTCTTCACCTCCGGCGACATCGCCAAGGCGGCGTGGCAGCAGCTGTACTTCCGGATCGCCGGAGTCGAGGATCCCGAGCACATCGCCAAGGCTCGCGCCTCCGGCCTGGCGTTCATCGCCGGTCACACCGTGCAGGAGCTCCAGGAGATCGGCGAGGAGATCTTCGACGAGAACATGGCGCACAAGATCTGGCCGGGCACCCGCGCCCTCGCGCAGTGGCACCTCGACCGTGGTCAACAGGTGTGGCTGGTGACCGCGGCGCCGGTGGAGATCGCCTCCACGATCGCCCGGCGCCTCGGCCTGACGGGCGCCCTCGGCACGGTGTCCGAACACGTCGACGGCGTCTACACCGGCGAGCTGGTCGGAGAAATGCTGCACGGCGAGGGCAAGGCCACCGCGGTCAAGGAGATCGCCGAGCGCGACGGCCTCGTGCTGGACGAGTGCTACGCGTACTCCGACTCCCACAACGATCTGCCGATGCTGTCGTTGGTGGGTCACCCGTGCGCGGTCAACCCCGACAAATCCCTGCGCGCGCACGCCAAGGCGAACGGTTGGCGCATCCGCGACTACCGCACCGGCCGCAAGGTTGCGACGGCCGGCGTGAAGGCCGCATTGCTCGCCGGAGCGACCGGCGGAGCATGGAAAATCTGGCGAAAACGGAGAAAATAGTATTCCTGACAGGCGACCCTTGAGAGGTTAGACTCGCGGTGATCAGGAAGGGAGCCTGTGACTACACCCATGAATGCCTTGCGTACGGCGTTGTCCTACGCCCTCATGGGTCTGGACGATCGCTCGCTCGCCATCGCACTCACGGTTGCTGATTCACCGGCCTACGCTCCCTCCGACGGCTCGTCCCCCGGACCTGACGACCACTTCGATCCCGAAGCGACCCGGCTCCGCGCGCTGGTCGATCTCGCCAAGGACGGCGACGCCGAGGCATACGGCCAGCTCTACGACCACTACGTGTCCGGCGTCTTCCGGTTCATCTACTACCGGGTCAGCTCACAGCAGCTCGCCGAGGACCTCACGAGCGAGACGTTCGTACGTGCCCTGCGCGCGATACAGCGGTTCAACTGGCAGGGCAAGGACTTCGGCGCCTGGCTGACCACGATCGCGCGCAATCTGGTGGCCGACCACTTCAAGTCCAGCCGGGCACGTCTGGAGCTGGTCACCGAGACGATTCCGGAGGGTCGTGCCACGGTCGCGAGCCCCGAGGAGGAAGTGCTCGCGCTGATCTCCAACGAGATGCTGTTCGAGGCGGTCAACTCCCTGCCCAACGAACAACGCGACTGCGTCCTGATGCGATTCATCCAGGGCCTGTCGATCGCACAGACCGCAGCCGCGCTCGGACGCAGCGAGGGTGCCATCAAGCAGCTCCAGCTCCGCGCCGTACGCAGCCTCGCCAAGACAGTGTCGGTGGATGTCAGATGACCTCTCCCACCCGTAACTTCCGGCCCGTCGACCTCGTTGACCAGTGTGAACGTCCCACAATCCAAAGGACCTCATCATGATCGGCCGTCGAGCTCACGACGCCCAGGCCTTCGACGAGGCCTGGAGCGGTCGTACGCCTCGCAACGCCGAGATCGCCGAGCTGGTCCAATTCGCCGAGAGCATCTGTGAAGCGGCCGTGGCGGAGCCGTCGGCGGAGTTCCGCGGCGCCCTCCGGATCCAGCTCATGACGGAGGCCGAGACCGCGCTCGTCCCGGCGACCAAGACGTCCCGCCCGGTCACCCTCGCTCCAACACCTCGCACCCACAACGTCCGTCGCCGGATCGCCGGCCTGACTGCCGCAGCACTGGTTTCGGTCGGCACTGTCGGCCTGGTGTCGTCGAGCGCATCGGCGGTTCCCGGCCAGTTGCTCTACCCGCTCAAGCGGAGCGTCGAGTCCGTCGAGCTGGCCATGCACCGCGGCGATGCCTCGCGTGGCACGTTCCAGCTCGCTCAGGCCTCCGAGCGCCTTGCCGAAGCGCGCAAGCTGGCTGACGATCCGTCGGCCAACAACGCCGACCTGGTCGCCTCGGCGCTCGATGACTTCAGCAGCCAGGCGCGGTCCGGTTCGAAGTCGCTGTTCAACGCCTACAACAACGACGGCAAGCAGAACGCGATCCAGAAGGTCAACGACTTCGCCGCCGACGCCACTGCACAGCTCGCGACGCTCTCTGGCGTGCTGCCCGACAGCGCCAGCGGCTCGTTCGACTCGGCGACGCAGACCATCTCCAAGCTCGCGACGCGGGCATCGACACTGTGCTCGGCCTGCTCCACGACCGATGTGCAGTCCCTGGTCAGCGCCGTCACGAGTCTGAGCAAGGTCCCCCCGGCCAAGCCGGCATCGTCTGAGAAACCGGCGGCAGACCCGGCGTCGAAGCCGGCCGCATCGACGCCGACCTCGACACCGACCCAGAAGCCGATCCTCTCCGTGCCGACGACGCCTTCGACGACGGCGCCGGTCACCCTGAACACGGTCACCGATCCTCTGCTCGGCGCGCTGCTCGGTGACGACAGCCAGCAGGGCCTCGTGCCGGGCCTGCTCAACGGCCTGCTCGATCCCTGACGGCCACGCCACGATGAGCGTGCCCGGTCGACAGGTCCGCCGGCATCTTGTCGCGGCTGCGGTTGCGTGCGGGCTGGTGGCGGCGATGAGCCCGGCAGACGCCGGAACCCTCGACCCGATCATCAAGATCCTGCCCCCGCGGCACGTGCCCTATCACCCGAGCACGGCGCTCGCCTGCGCCGACGGTGACCCGTCCTGCATCGACGACACGATCCAGCGGATGCAGGCCAGCTACGAGTCGCTCGCGCAAACCTGCAATCACGACGCGGTGTTCGCGCTGGCCTACCTGCGGGTGACCCAGAACGTACGCGATGCGCTCGACCACGGGCTGTTCGCCGACCAGGTATGGCTCCGCAACCTCGACGCCGAGTTCGCCAAGGACTACTTCGACACCCTGGCCAACTGGAACTCCGGGCACCGTGACCGTGTGCCCGAGGCCTGGCGCATCGCACTGCAGGCTGCTGACGACGGATCGGTCACCGCGCTCGGCAACTTCATGCTGGCGATGAACGCGCACATCAACCGCGACTTCTCCTTCGTGCTGGCCAGCGCGGGCCTCACCGCCGAGGACGGCACATCGCACAAGCCGGACCACAACGCGTACAACCCACGGCTCGACAGCATCTACAAGCCGGTGTTCGCCGAGGAGGCGAAGGAGTTCGATCCGACGTTCGATGACATCAATATCGGCCCGGTCGATGACGAGGCCGTCGGCGCGATCATGCGGGTCTGGCGCGAAATCGTCTGGCGCAATGCCGAGTCGCTCTCGCTGGCGAAGACTCCCGCGGCCAGGGCGATCGTGGAGAAGCGCATCGAGAACTACGCCGCCGGACAGGCCAAGCTGTACCGACAGCTGTTCGCCTCATCGCCCAGGAAGACCGCAGTCCGCGACGCGTACTGCCGCGCGCAGCACAGCTAGCCGGTCCGCCTCAGAAGAAGGCGTTGCCGCGCTCGACCAGCAGGCCGTACAGCGTCTGCTGGATCGTTTCACGCACCTGGTCGGTGACGTTGAACAGCAGCATCGGATCGTCCGCGGACTCGGGCTCATAGGCATCGGTGCGGATCGGTTCGCCGAACTCAATGATCCACTTGCTCGGCAACGGGATCATGCCCAGCGGGCCGAGAAGCGGGAAGAACGGCGTGATCGGGAGGTACGGCAGGCCGAGCAGGCGGGCCAGCGAGGGGACGTTGCCGACCAGCGGATAGATCTCCTCAGCGCCGACGATCGAGACCGGGACGATCGGCACCTGCGCCCGCATCGCCGAGGAGACGAAGCCACCACGGCCGAACCGTTGGAGCTTGTAACGCTCGGCGAATGGCTTGCCGATGCCCTTGAAGCCCTCGGGCCACACGCCGGCGAGCTCTCCAGTGGTCAGCAGCCGCTCGGCGTCCTCGGTGCAGGCCAGCGTCGCGCCGACCTTGCGGGCGATCTGACCGACGAACGGCAGTGAGAACACCAGGTCGGCGCCCAGTGGACGGAGGTTGCGGTTGGCGTACTTCTTGACGGCGTAGCCGGTGATCAGGCCGTCGATCGGCACGGTGCCGGAGTGGTTGGCGACCAGCAGGGCGCCGCCCTCGGCGGGGATGTTCTCGATGCCGCGGACCTCGAGCCGGAACCACTTCTCGGCGAGCGGCTCGATCGCTGCGGTGAACACCTCGGTGATCTGCGGGTCGAAGCCGAACTCGTCGATCTCGTAGTCACCGTCGAGGCGGCGGCGGATCGTCGCGAGCAGGGTGGCGATGCGGGCCTCCCAGTCGGTGCCGAGCACGCGCTGGGCGGCCTGCACGATGGCCACCACGATCTCGTCGAGCGGGATGCCTGCAGACAACGGAGCGGCGCCGGCCGTCCGAGTGCGCCGGGCGGCCTCCTCGGCGGCAGCGGCTGCAGCGGCGGCCGCATCCTCGTCGGTCACGGCGCGTAGGCGCGGGGGCGCCTGCGGTGCCGCCTTCTTGGTCGCAGCCTTCTTGGTCGCAGCCTTCTTGGCAGGTGGCGGCTTCTTGGCGGTGGTCTTCGCTGGGGCGGCCTTGGCCGGCGGCGGGGTCGCCTTCTTGACCTTGGTCACCGGTCGCTTGACCGGCTGGGCACCGCCGAGCGCACGGGCGGCCGCCGAAGGCGAGGTGGAACGGTTGCCACGCCCGGGCGTGCCCGACGTGCCGATCGGCCTCTTCTCGTCACTCATGCCTGATGATTCCTTCGCTGCCGCTCACTCATGACGTACGTCCTCCCAAGGTGGCCAGGATGCCCGGTTTGACGGTGGCCCGAAACTCCTCGAATGT
Organism: Nocardioidaceae bacterium; assembly: GCA_033850895.1. GTDB lineage: Bacteria > Actinomycetota > Actinomycetes > Propionibacteriales > Nocardioidaceae > Aeromicrobium. The sequence continues at coordinate 7,766 of JAWWPE010000225.1, forward strand.
CTCCTGGGACGTCCAGTTCAGGTCGTAGCCGAAGATGTCACGCAGGGCGGAGGTGTCGACGACCCGGCCGTACTGGAGCAGGCGGTGCAGGTCCGGGGAGATGTCGGATCCCATGGTGCGGATCATCCGGCGCGAGGCCACCGCAAAGCCGATTGGCAGCAGCGGGACGATCGGGCGCCCGAGCCGGCGCGCGGCCTGGCTGAGCGTGACGACGCCGTCGCCGGCGACGTTGAACGTGCCCGGACGATCGTGCAGCACCGCCTCGGCGAGCACGTTGAGCGCATCGTCGAGGTGCAGGAACTGCAGCCGCGGGTCGAAGCCCATCGCGGTCGGCAGCACCGGATTGGTGAAGTAGCGGTGGATCGGCGTCTCGATGTCGGGATGCAGGATCTGGGCGCCGCGCAGGGTCGTGATGATGACGTCGGGTCGACGCCGCGAGAATCCGCGAACATACGACTCGACCTCGACGATGTCCTTGGGGAACCCACTGCGTACGCCACCGCGCGCGAGCAACGACTCGGTGAACATCGCCGGATCACGCGGGGACGTGCCGTAGACGGCGGTCGACGAGCCGAGGACGAACTTGCCGACCGTGCTCGATCGCTGGCAGGCCGCCAGCAGCTGCATCGTGCCGATGACATTGAGCTCCTTGGCGGCACTGGAGCGACCGCGGGTCGGCGGTCCTACGTCGAGGTGGACGACGGTGTCGACGTCTTCGACGGCGATGACCTTGCCGACGACCGGGGTGCGGACGTCGGCGCGTACGAATTTGACGCCGTCGAGGTCACCGGTCGGGAGGATCGTGTCGATGCCGACCACGCGGTCGATGCCGGAGTCGTCACCGAGGTGGGCGAGCCGATGCGCGAACCGGGACGCAAACGTGCTTGCGACCCCGGTGACCAGGACGACCCGACCCATTGGCTACTTGCCCAGACGGCGGCGCTGCACTCGAGTGCGCTTGAGCATCTTGCGGTGCTTCTTCTTCGACATCCGCTTGCGGCGCTTCTTGATGACTGAACCCACGGGTCACTACTCAATTCCTGTTGGCCACGAGCGCGTGGCTTGGTGTGCTGAAGACGTTCGTCGCCCCGGGACTTCGATCGTCATTGACGACGTCTTGACCACCGGATTTGACTGGCCACCAGCCTACACGGCAGGGAACGTACGATTTTCCGCCGACCGCAGGGCGGATCCAGCATCGGCGGAGGGGCGGACTCAGCCGGCCTGGAAGTAGGACTTGGAGAGAAACTCCTCGACGGCGCTCTCAGGCACCCGGAAGGAGCGCCCCACACGTACGGCCTCCAGCTCGCCGGAGTGGACGAGACGATAGACGGTCATCTTCGACACCCGCATCTGTCCAGCCACCTCGGCGACAGTCATGTAGGTCGGTCCCGATGCCATCTCATCACCAGCTCTCTTGAGGGCACGCGCGCTCTCCGGCTTCCCCACCGGAGAAACAGCGCGCGTGCTTGGAAAGACACTAGTGCCTCGTGGGGCCCGCGTGACAGTAGTTGCCAAAAATCGCACAGGTGGGAGAAAACGGCGTGGTGCCGCACCCTCAGAAGTGCGGATCGAGCCCGTTCAGCGGGAAGCAGGCCACCCTGGTCGCCTGGATGGAGCGGTCCAGCCAGCTGTCCGGGTCGTAGCCCCGCTCCCACGAGCGGTAGCCGACCGCGCGCCCGTCGGTCATCTTCTGCGCGGCAGGCAGACCGCGGAGGCGCTCGATGTGCGATCGCCAATCGCGGGGAGTGAGCAGCGACGGGTCGAGCGGTGAGCCGGCGATGATGGCGAGCAGGTGTGACCAGGCGCGCGGCACGACGTCCATCACGGCGTAGCCTCCGCCGCCCGTGGCCACCCACTTGCCACCGCACACCTCCGCCGCGAGGTCTCGCAGGGCGAGGTATGAGGCACGTTGGCCGTCGACGCTGAGCATCAGATTGGTCAGCGGATCGTCCATGTGGGAGTCGCAGCCGTGCTGGGTGACCAGGACGTCGGGCTTGAACTCGCGCACCAACGGCGGCACGACGGCGTGGAACGCGCGGAGCCAGCCTGCGTCGGAGGTGCCGGGCGGCAGCGGCATGTTGACCGACGACCCCTCGGCTCCCTCGCCACCGGTCTCGGTCGCGAAGCCGGTGCCCGGGAACAATGTCTGTGGACCCTCGTGGATCGAGATCGTCAGGACCCGCGGGTCGTCGTAGAACATGGTCTGGACGCCGTCACCGTGATGGGCATCGACATCGACGTACGCGACCCGCTGTGCGCCGTTGTCGAGCAACCAGCGGATCGCCAGGGCGACATCGTTGTAGATGCAGAAGCCGCTGGCGTTCGACGGCATCGCGTGATGCAGCCCGCCCCCGATGTTGACAGCCCGGGGCGCCTGACCGGTCCACACCCGGCGAGCCGCCTCGACACTGGCGCCGGCGATGAGCGCGCTGGCCTCATGCATGTTGGCGAACACCGGATTGTCCTCGGTGCCCAGTCCGTGATCTGGATCGGCAAACGACGGGTGCTCGCTGAGCTTGTGGACTCGCTCGATGTATGACGCCGAGTGGATCTGGTTGAGCTCGTCATCGGTGGCCGGCGTCGCGCCGACGACGTCGAGGCCGTCGAGGATGCCGAGCTCGCCGGCAAGCTGCATCGTCAGCTCGATGCGTACGGGCGCCATCGGGTGGGAAGGACCGAAGTTGTAGGTCGTCAGCTGCTCGTCGAAGACCACGCACGCACGATCGGTCATGTCTTCGCTCGCTGGCGCTCACTCATGCCGTCACCTTATTGCGGGGCCGACAACTCGGCAGATCTGGCGGCCGCGGCCAACACACCGGCGGTCAGCGCGTCCTTCACCCCGCGGTCGTCGAACGCCGCGATCGCGGCGGCGGTGGTGCCATTGGGCGAGGTGACGCGGCGGCGGAGCTCTTCTGCGGTGTCGTCGGACTCGGCGAGCAGCTTCGCCGAGCCGACCAGGGTCTGGGTTGCCAGTATGCGCGCGGTCGGCTCGTCCAGCCCGGCCTCGATGCCGCCGGCGATCATCGCCTCGGCGAGATAGAACACATACGCAGGGCCGGAGCCGGAGACCGCGGTGACGGCGTCCTGCTGGGCTTCATCGACCACCACGACCTTGCCGCCGACCTCGAGCAGGCCGGTGACGGCGGTGAGCTGTTCGTCCGAGCAGGCGCTGCCCGGGGAGATGCCGAACATCCCTTCGCCGACCAGGGCCGGGGTGTTGGGCATGGCGCGTACGACGGCGGTGCCGGGGAGCGCGGCCTCGAGGGTGGCGATCGTGGCACCGGCTGCGAGCGAGACCACGGTTGCCTGGTCGCGGACGGCCGGCGCGATCTCGGCGAGCAGGGCCGGCACGTCCTGGGGCTTGACCACGATGAGCACGATGTCGGCGTCCGCCACCGCTTCGGCATTGCCGGTGACGTGGACGGCGTACTGCTCCCGCAGCTCGGTGGCGCGGTC
>JAWWPE010000018.1:0-5691 GCA_033850895.1 Nocardioidaceae bacterium
AATCATGGGGCTGGGGTGCTCCGATCGCCAACGTCTTGATGCAGAACCCGTTGCCGGGAGCGCTGAGCGTGATCGAGTCGTATCCGCCCCTGACCGCAGCATAAATGGTCTGGAGGTCACCGAATCCTCTCGCGCCGACCCCGATCGGTGCGGAGATGGTGGTCGGGCCGGCCTGGACGTGCAACGTGCCGGGCCCGTCGGCGACATAGGTCATCTCCAGGATCCATGGCCACTCGAAGACCTTCGACGTGAGCGGGATGACCCGCGGTGTCGAATGGACGTCGACGAGGCAGTCCTTCGACTCGAACAGATTGGTGCCGACGCCGGTGACCGTCGATGGTTGGAGCCGGCCGGTCGCATTGAACTCCATCAGCCGATCAGTCGTCTCGCCGGTCCTCAGCGTCTTGGCGTGCAGCCCGAGCGGGCCGAGGATGCTGGTCGGCAGATTGGCCGGATAGAGCAGCTTCCACACCACTTTGGTCGGTACGACTCCGTTGTAGAGCCGGTCGTCGGGTGTCAGGCCCTTCATCGTCCTCGTGGCGTTGTCGACGTACGTCCTTGCCGGATTGTGGGTCCACCGGTCGGCGAACTGCTGGGTCGAGTAGACCGACCCAGCGACGAGCACAGCCACGACGACGCCGACGACGGTGGGGACGTGCAGGCCGACCACGTGGCTCGGCAGCTCGTCATGTGTCGGATCTGAAGGCGATTCCTTCCACCACGGCGTGAACACCAAAGGAAGGAAGGCGAGGGCTCCGCAGACCGCAATGACCAGGCAGAAGTCGGTCAGATAGCGATATTCCGAGCCGATCACGACAGCCCCGATGATGCTGCCGCGGGTGACGGTCAACAGCACGGTCAGCATCGCGAGGTAGAGGCCGGCGAGCCCCCAAGCCTTGAGCGCGACGCGGCTGACCAGCACTGACAGGACCACGACCGCGCCGACCAGTGCGAAGGCAACGGTCTGCATCAGTGGATCGGGCGAGGCATTGCTGTCGACGACGCCCGTGTCCGACCAGCGCCACGGCCCACCGATCATCCCCGGAACGACCGCCTGCCGGACGACCGAGTCGAGCAGGCCGACGAAATCGGCGGTTGTCGGATCGGCGCGCGACTGATTGGGCACATGCGTGAGGTAGTAGAGCGTGTAGGGGAGGAGCACGACGAGATAGCCCACCCAGGTGATCCAGTAGCGGCGCAGCGCGGTGACGAGTGAACCGACGACAGTGCCCTCGCTGAAGAACATCCACGTCAGCACCCCGACGAGCGGCACGACCAATGCGGTCTTCTCGAAGAACAACAGGCCGGCCGCGAGCGCGATCGGGCCGCTGACCGCCCAGTACCAGCGGCCGCTGCGCACGTAGAGGAGGTGGGTGATGAGCGCAGCCAGCATCGCGATTTCCTGCGGCTGCTGGTTGATCGCAGCCGCCCACCACCACGAGGCCGGCAACGTGATGGTGGAGAACGCGAACACGGTGAGCGGCACGAGGATCGCCGGCCGGTTGCCGAACATCAGCCGCAGCAGCCGCCACATGAGCAGACCGATCACGAGCTGGAGGATCAACATGGTCCACAGCACGACCGGGAAGTTGAGTGGTGCGAGCTTGGTGGTGACCCAGACCCAGGCGAACGCGCCGGGCATCACATGGCCGTTGTACGGAGTCAGCAGGAAGTCGTGGTCGAACAGGTGCGTGTGCGATGCCTTGGTGTAGAACACGAAGTCGTCGAGGCTGAAGTAGCCGTGTCGACCCAGGACTCCCCGGACCACCAGCTGGGCGAACAGGATGGTCAGGGCGCCAAGTGTCACGAACGTGCTGCGCTTCATCGCGAACGTGTGCCGAATCGTCGACCGATCGGTCGGCTCGGCGGTCAGGGTGGCCATGGACGGTGCTAGCGCTTCGTGGCGTAGTGCCGGTGATAGATCCAGTGGCCGCCGTACGAGTCGTCGCTGACCGTGTCGAGCAGGGCCAGGCTGCTGCCGATCGTATGGGCGAACTGATCGTCGGTGACGGCCTGCATCCGCATCGGTGCCGGGTATCCGAGCAACCGGGTCTGGGCCCAGCGCAGGAGCGGCTTGGGGGCGTACTTGAACGCCAGACCCTTGAAGCTGCGGGTCGGGGTGGCGGCCACCTGGACGATGAGTGCCCCGCCGGGCCGCAACACGCGGCACATCTCGCGCAGGAATCCGGTCGCGGCGGCTTCCGGCATGTGCTGCAGGACCAGACTCGAATAGACCAGGTCGAACGTGTCGTCGGCGAACACGTTGAGGTCGGGCGCCTGGTTGAGCACGAACTCGCAGTTGTCGGTGCGATCGATCCGTTGCGCCGTCTCGATCATCGGCGGGGAGATGTCGACTCCGGTGACGTGTGTGGCGTGTTGCGCGAGCGCCTGGCTGAGCCGGCCCGCCCCGGACCCGAAGTCGAGCACACGATCGAGCCGCGCCGGCATGGCACCAAGCTCGGTCAGGTGCTTGAGTGCACCGTCGACCTCATCACGTCCGGTGCTGAGGAACTCGTCGACGTCCCACCGGCCACCCTTCGTGCCCGGCTTGATCAGCACTGCCCAGAGCGGGTCCTCCTCCCCGAGTCGGGTCCAGTCTCGCTGCACGTCTCCGAGGTCCACGGAAGGTCCTTTCAGGTCTCGCAGATTTTCGCACGCGAGGGGGTCACCAGCCGCGTACGTGACGCGTGCAAACGTGCCCAAACGTGGTGATGTGACGTCGCCGGATCGTGACCCTTTCGGGTGCTACGGTCAGGCGTTACTCAAGTGGAGGGAGCCCACTGTGGGAAAGAAGTTGGGGACAGCTGCGCTGTTCTTGGGAGCATTTCTGCTGGCGTTTTCAGCGCTGTCGAAGTTCTACATGTACGACCAGGTTGCGGTCGTCCCGCTGAACAATCAGTCGACGAGCATCCTCGCGACGGTGCCAGGGGCCGATGCCGAATACCTCGACGTCGCCGCCGGTGTGAAGGTCGTCAAGGGACCGCTCAAGTCGATCCAGCTGGTGACCGGCGACGTCAAGCTGAGCAAGCAGGCAAGCAAGGACACCGGACGGGACGTCGCAGTCTGGTCCGACTACAACTGCACCGACGCGCCCACGTTCAACTGCGCGTCGGGCAAGACGCCACTGAGCGCCACCAACGATCGGGTCGCCTTCGATGTCCGCACCGGCGAAGCCGTCGCGTGGAAGGGCAACAAGAACGACGCCAACGGCGAGGTGACCTCACCCATGCCGTACGAGGGCTTGTTCTACAAGTTCCCCTTCGACACGCAGAAGAAGACCTACCTGTGGTGGGACACCACGCTCAAGAAGGCCACCCCCGCCAAGTACGTCGGCGAGGGCAAGGTCAAGGGCATGAAGGTCTACAAGTTCGTGCAGACGATCGCACCGATCAAGACCGGAACCCTTGACGTGCCGGGGTCGCTGGTCGGTTCGGACAAGGCGACCGTCACGGCGGACCAGGTCTACTCCGACGTCCGCTCGTTCAGCATCGAGCCGGTCACCGGCGCTCCGCTGGACGTCACCGACAGCCAGGACACCTATCTCGAGGTCGACGGCGAGCGCAAGGCGACCCTGACGAAGGCGAGCCTGGACATGACCGACGCTTCGACGCAGGCGTTGATCGACGACTACGGCTCCAAGGTCACGCAGCTGAAGGCAGTCAAGACCTGGATCCCTGTAGGTGGCACTGTTCTCGGACTCGTGCTGATCGGCCTGGGCGTCATGTCGCGCCGGTCCGGCAAGTCCGATGGCGCACGCAGGATCGACTCCGGAGAGCTCGTCGGCTCGCGCTGACGCACTGCTCCACGTACGAGTGCCGCGTCCGATGAGGGCGCGGCACTCGTGCGTACGGCACGTCTAGGGTGAATCCATGGTTCTCGCTGCTGCTGCCGATCTGTGTGCCTTCGTCGATGCGTCGCCCAGCCCGTTCCACGTGTGCGCGACAGCCGCTGCCGAGCTCGATGCGGCCGGCTTCGTACGCCTCGCCGAATCCGAGCAGTGGCCCTCCGAGCCGGGGCGCTTCTATGTCGTACGCGGTGGGTCCCTCGTCGCGTGGTCGTCGGAGAGCAGCACCGCCCCCGCAGATGCATTCCGCGTCGTCGGCGGACACACCGACAGCCCCAACTTGAGGCTCAAGCAGCACCACGATCTGTCGGTCGAGGGTCTCGGGGTCGTCGCGCTGGAGCCGTACGGCGGACCGTGGCTCCATTCCTGGCTCGATCGCGACCTCGGCATCTCCGGCCGGCTGTCCTTGCGAGGCGGCGAGACGGTGCTCGTCCACGTCGCCGAGCCGGTGCTTCGTGTGCCGCAGCTGGCGATCCACCTGTCCGCCGAGCGCAAGGCCGTCGAGGTCGATCCGCAACGCCACCTCAACGCCATCTGGTCCCAGCAGCCCGGCAGCTTCCTGGGCTGGCTGGCCGACCGCGAGGGTCTCGACCGCGACGACGTCGTGGGCTTCGACCTGATGACCCACGACGCGGTGCCGAGTGCTCTGACCGGTGCCCACGCCGAGCTGGTCGCGGCGCCGCGTCTCGACAACCAGGCGACCTGCTTCGCCGGGCTCAAGGCGCTTCTGTCAGCAACCCCGACGCCGGGCGTGCGCCCCGTGCTCGCGCTGTTCGACCACGAGGAGGTCGGCAGCACCTCCGAGCGGGGTGCGCAGTCCGATCTGCTGGCCACCACGTTGGAACGCATCGTGTCGTCGGCCGGCGGCAGCCGCGAGGACTTCCACCGTGCCGTGGCGGCTTCGGTGAGCGCGTCCGGCGACATGGGCCACGCGACGCATCCCAACCACGCGGACCGGCACGAGCCGCTCCACCACATCACCCTCGGCGGCGGTCCGATGCTCAAGCTCAACGTCAACCTCCGCTATGCCACCGACGCGGTCGGCGCCGCAGTCTTTGCGGCCGCGTGCGAGCAGGCGGACGTGCCCTTGCAGCGGTTCGAGAACCGCGCGGACCTGCCGTGCGGCTCGACCATCGGACCGCTAAGCGCAGCTCGTACGGGCATGCTCACGGTCGACGTCGGTGCTCCGAGCCTGGCCATGCACTCGGTCCGCGAGATGATGAGCGGATCCGACATCGACACGTACGCTCGTGCGCTGCAGGCCTTCCTCGCTCCGGCGCGACCCTGACTTTCCCGGCGAACGCCCTGTCGCGTACGCTGGTTGTTGCGCTGAAGGCCTGCACGTACCTCGGACAGAGCAGGTCCGTGCTCGTATTCGTGTCGGGCGAATCTCCCCGACATCATCACGATCCAAGGGTCCTCACGCGTGCCCGACAATTCCACCCATCCAACGGAGCAACTCCTATATGACAAGCAGCATCGCAACACCATCTGCACCCCCGCAGGTTGCGGTCAACGACATCGGCTCTGAGGAAGACTTCCTCGCCGCTATCGACAAGACCATCAAGTACTTCAATGACGGCGACATCGTTGACGGCATCATCGTCAAGGTCGACCGTGACGAGGTTCTCCTCGACATCGGCTACAAGACCGAGGGCGTCATCCCCTCGCGTGAGCTGTCGATCAAGCACGACGACGACCCCCATGATGTGGTGTCCGACGGCGACAGCGTCGAAGCCCTCGTCCTCCAGAAGGAGGACAAGGAAGGCCGCCTCATCCTGTCCAAGAAGCGCGCGCAGTACGAACGCGCGTGGGGCGACATCGAGAAGATCAAGGCAGAGGACGGC
>JAWWPE010000111.1:0-10223 GCA_033850895.1 Nocardioidaceae bacterium
ACTCGGAGGCCTCGCTCTTTGGCCACCTCGGCGGCGCGGTCGTAACCGGCGTCGACGTGCCGCATGACCCCGGTGCCGGGGTCGTTGACCAGCACCCGCTCGATCTTCTGCGCCGCCAGCGGCGTCCCGTCCGCGACGATGACCTGGCCGGCGTGGATCGAGCGGCCGATGCCGACACCGCCGCCGTGGTGTATCGACACCCACGTGGCACCCGACGCGGTGATGAGCAGCGCATTCAGCAGCGGCCAGTCGGCGATGGCGTCGGAACCGTCGGCCATCGCCTCGGTCTCGCGATAGGGCGAGGCGACCGAGCCGGAGTCGAGGTGATCACGGCCGATCACGACCGGAGCGCTCAGCTCGCCGGAGGCCACCATCTCGTTGAAGCGCAGCCCGGCGAGGTGGCGCTCCTGGTAGCCCAGCCAGCAGATGCGGGCCGGCAGTCCTTCGAAGTGCACCTTCTCCTGGGCCTTGGTGATCCACCGCGCGAGGTGCTCGTCCTCGGGGAACAGCTCGAGAATCGCGCGATCGGTCGCGGCGATGTCGGCCGGATCACCCGAGAGAGCGGCCCAGCGGAACGGTCCCTTCCCCTCGCAGAACAACGGACGTATGTATGCCGGCACGAAGCCGGGGAACTCGAAGGCTCGCTCGAAACCTCCGAGGCGGGCCTCCTCGCGGATCGAGTTGCCGTAGTCGAACACCTCGGCGCCGGCGTCCAGGAAGCCGACCATCGCTTTCACGTGCTCGGCCATCGACGCCCGCGCCTTGAGGGTGAAGCCCTCCGGATCGCGCGCCGCCTCGGCGTGCCAGTCGTCGACAGTGATGCCTTCGGGCAGATAGCTCAACGGGTCGTGGGCGCTGGTCTGGTCCGTGACGATGTCGATCGGCGTGCCACGTTCGAGCAGCTCGGGGAAGATCGTCGCGGCATTGCCCAGCACGCCGACCGAGAGCGCCCGGCCCTCGTTCTTGGCCTCAACGGCCCGCGCGACAGCGGTGTCGAGGTCGGTCCAGTACTCGTCGAGGTAGCCATGCTTCACCCGCCTCTCGAGCCGCGTCTCATCGACATCGACGACCAGCGCGACTCCGTCGTTCATCGTCACCGCGAGGGGCTGGGCGCCACCCATGCCGCCGGCGCCGGCCGTCAAGGTCAGCGTTCCGGCGAGCGAGCCACCGAATCTCTTGCGGGCAACAGCACCGAACGTCTCGTACGTGCCCTGGAGGATCCCCTGCGTGCCGATGTAGATCCACGAGCCCGCGGTCATCTGGCCGTACATCGTGAGGCCCTCGGCCTCGAGCTTGCGGAACTCCGGCCAGGTCGCCCAGTCGCCGACCAGGTTGGAGTTGGCGATCAGCACGCGCGGCGCCCATTCGTGTGTGCGGAAGACGCCCACCGGTTTGCCGGACTGCACCAGCAACGTCTCGTCATCGGCCAGCGTCTCGAGGGTACGGACGATGGCGTCGTACGCCTCCCAGCTCCTGGCCGCCTTGCCGGTGCCGCCGTAGACGACGAGGTCCTCGGGGCGCTCGGCGACCTCGGGATCGAGGTTGTTCATCAGCATCCGCATCGGCGCCTCGGTCTGCCAGCTTCGTGCGGTGATGGTCGTGCCGCGAGCAGCACGGACGGTGGGTCGGTTCATGATTCGCTCCTTGAGCTCGTCGAGAGGTGGGCCGCTGCGAGGAGGGCGCCGGAGCGTACGAGCTCGGTGGCGGCCTCGAGGTCGGGTGACAGGTAGCGGTCGGGGCCTGGGCCGGCCACCTGTGTACGAAGCACCGCGATCGCGGCCCCCGTGGCCGGCGACGGCTCGAGTGGCGCTCGCAGGTCGACGCCGCGCGCGGCGGTCAGGATCTCGATCGCCAGCACCCGGCTGAGCAGCTCGACGGAGGTACGCAGCTTGCGCGCCGACGACCAGCCCAGGGACACGTGGTCCTCCTGCATCGCGCTCGACGGGATCGAGTCCACGCTCGCCGGCGCAGCCAGCCGCTTGAGCTCGGCGACCATCGCCGCCTGCGTGTATTGCGCGATCATGTGGCCCGAGTCGACGCCGGGGTCATCGGCCAGGAACGGCGGCAGCCCCTGGCTGCGAGACGCGTCGAGGAACCGGTCCGTACGCCGCTCACTCATGCTCGCCACGTCAGCGACGGGGATCGCCAGGAAGTCCAGCACGTACGCCAGCGGGGCACCGTGGAAGTTGCCGTGCGACTCGATCCGACCGTCGGCCAGCACCGACGGGTTGTCGATCGCCGACGCCAGCTCGCGCCCCGCAACCGTCGCGGCGTGGTCGACCGTGTCACGCGCAGCGCCATGCACCTGTGGGGCGCAGCGCAAGGAGTACGCATCCTGCACCCGGCCGTCGCCGATTCGGTGGCTCGCGACGATCGGCGAGCCGGCCAGCAAGGACGCCATGTGCGCGGCCGAAGTGGCCTGTCCGGGATGGGGTCGGAGTGCCTGCAGGTCGGCGGCGAGCACGCGGTCGGTGCCCATCAGGCCTTCGATCGACATCGCCGCTGCGAGGTCGGCGGTGTCGAGCAGCGCTCGCAGGTCGTGCAAAGCCAGCACCAACATCCCGAGCATCCCGTCGGTGCCGTTGATCAGCGAGAGGCCCTCCTTCTCGGCGAGCTCGATCGGCGCCAGCCCGTACGACGCCAGTGCCTCGCCGGCCGGCCGGAGCACGCCGTGGTCGTCGACCTCACCCTCGCCCATGATGGCCAGCGCGCAGTGCGCCAGCGGCGCGAGATCGCCGGAGCAGCCGAGGCTGCCGTACTCCCGCACCACCGGGGTCAGCCCGGTGTTGAGCATCGCGGCGTATGCCTCGGCGGTCTCCAGCCGGATGCCGGTGTGGCCGGTCGCGAGGGTCGACAGCCGCAGCAGCATCAGGGCACGTACGACCTCGTTCTCGACCGGGGGTCCGGCGCCGGCGGCGTGCGACCGGATCAGGCTCTTCTGCAGCTGGCTGCGCAGGGCGGGTTCGATGTGCCGGGTTGCGAGCGCGCCGAATCCGGTGGAGACGCCATACACCGGGGTGTCCGAAGCAGCCATCTGGTCGACGACGGCGCGCGCCGCGACGATCGCCTCACGAGCCTCGGGGCTCAGCTCGACGGGTGCACCCTCTCGCGCCACGCGTACGACATCTTCCGGCGTCAGCGCGCCCATTCCCACCACGACCACACTCATGTCTCCATGGGACTCCTCGGCCGCACATCACCGCTACCACCTACGCGACATACATGTCTCGTATGCGAGACACTGAGCAGGTGACCCGACCCGTTCCCGCTGCCACTGCGGCACTCCAGGTGCTGCGGTTCCTGTCCGGCCAGCCGGTCCCCGTGTCTGCGACCCGCATCGCCACGGCGCTCGACCTGCCGCGGTCGTCGGCCTATCACCTGCTGGCGGCGATGGCCGACGAGGACTTCGTCATCCACTACCCCGACGACCGCACCTGGGGCATGGGCATCGCCGCTTGGGAGGTCGGACACGGCTTCGCACGCCAAGAGCCGCTGGCTCGTCTCGCCCGTATCCCGCTGGCCAAGCTCGTCGACCGGGTGGGCCAGTCGGCGCATCTCGTCGTGCTGCACGGTGCCGACGTCCTGTACGTCATCGAGGAGCGCGCTCCCGGGCGACCACCTCTGGTGACCGACGTCGGCGTACGCCTTCCGGCCCACCTCACCGCGTCCGGGCGGGCGATCCTGGCCTCGCTCCCGGCCGCCCAGGTGCGCGCGCTCTATCCGCACAAGGACTCGTTCGTGTCGCGCACCGGCGCCGGCCCTCGGTCGCCGAGCGAGCTCCGACGGCTGCTGTCCGCAACCCGGCAGCGCGGTTTCGCGACGGAGGACGGCGAGGTCACACCGGGATTCGCCTCCGTCGCAGCGCCGATCACCGCCGGCGCGATCCACGCGTCGGTCGCGGTGACCTGGGAGACGCGGACACGGGTGGGCGACCTCACCGACGCGGTGAGCCGCACGGCGGATGAGATCACCCGCAGGATCCGGCACCCCCCGGCTGCGTGACCCCCGACGCATCTGCGTCGTTGACTCACTGTCAGTACGAACGTCCCACTTTCGCGATCCGGCGTGAGCAGGACAACTCACAGGGAGCCCTGCATGCGTCCGATCCGCACCACCCTCGCCCTCGCCGCCACCTCAGCGCTGGCCGCTGCCACCCTGATCGGGACGAACACCGTCGCCGGCGCCGCGGACTCCGTCACCGTGACGACGCTGCACTTCAAGGTGCAGATCGGGCCGACCGGCAGCCAGACCTGCGACATCATCGGCGATCTCTACACGCCGTCCGACGCCACACCTGACCACCGAGTGCCTGCCATCCTGACCACCAACGGCTTCGGCGGCTCCAAGGACGACCAGGCCGGAATCGGTCAGGCCTTCGCCAAGCGTGGCTACGCCGTGCTGTCCTACTCGGGTCTGGGATTCGGCGGCTCGGGCTGCAAGATCACCCTCGACGACCCCGACTACGACGGCAAGGCAGCCAGCCAGCTGGTCAGCTACCTGGGCGGCAAGGCCGGCATCGCCTTCACCGACGCCAAGCACACCACTGCCGCGCCGACTCTGCAGGTCGTGGCACTCGACCACAAGGACCACCACAACCACGCGTCGGTGAACGATCCGCGCGTCGGCATGGTCGGCGGATCGTACGGCGGGCAGATCCAGTTCGCCGCCGCCTCGGTGGATCCGCGCATCGACACGATCGTCCCGATCATCACCTGGAGCGACCTGTCCTACTCCTTGTCGCCCAACAACACGTCGCAGACCTCCGGCGTGCAGACGTCGACCCCCGGCGCGGCCAAGCTGGTCTGGGCCCTCGGCTTCTCGGCGCTCGGTGTCGCCGGCGGCGTTCAGAATGCTCCGGGCGACCCGTCCCGCCTCGTCGGCTGCCCAAACTTCGCGACGTTCGTCTGCCCGGCACTGGTCAACGCCGCGGTGACCGGCACGCTGGACACGACCACGACGACGGCGCTCCGCCACGCCTCGGTCTCCAACTACTTCAGCAAGGTCACCATCCCGACGCTGCTCGTGCAGGGGCAGAACGACACCCTGTTCAACCTCAACGAGGCAGCCGCCAACTACCTGGCGCTCAAGAAGCAGGGCACGCCGGTCAAGATGATCTGGCAGAACTGGGGACACTCCGATCAGACGCCGGCACCGGGTGAGATCAACCTCGGTGCCCCGGATCCGGCGACACAGTACGAGACCAAGCGCGTCTCCGACTGGTTCGATCACTACCTCAAGGGCACGACCGCCAACACCGGCCCGAACTTCACCTACTTCCGCGACTGGGTGTCGTACTCCGGCATCGCGACTCCGGCGTACGGCGTGTCGTCCAGCTACCCGGTCGGCGCACCCCGGAAGTACTACTTGTCGGGCACGTCCTTGACCACCGGCACGCCGGTCGCCGGGTCACAGTCATTGCTGACACCCGTCGCGGGCCTGCCGACGTCGACCGACCCCGTGGACGTCATCGGCAGCTCCCTGCCACTCCCGGAGATCGACCTGCCCGGCACGACTGCGAGCTGGTCCAGCCCGGCCCTCACGAAGGATGTCGATGTGGTCGGTTCGCCCAAGCTGACGCTCAGGGTCAGCGCCCCGGCGGCGGCTCTCACCCAGGCGGCCGGGCCGACCGGCGAGCTGGTGCTGTTCGCCAAGCTCGTCGATGTCGACGCCGCCGGCAAGGCGACGATCGTCCGCAACCTGGTCGCACCGATCCGCGTGCCCGACGTCAACAAGCCGTTCACGGTCACGCTGCCCGGCATCGTCCACCGCTTCGCCGCAGGTCACACGCTGCGGCTGGTCGTGGCTGGTGGGTCGACCAACTACCGCGGTGGCCTCGTGCCCGAGCCCGTCACGATCACCACCGGCAGCACCGCACAGGTCTTGAGCCTGCCGGTGGTCAACTGACCGGACGTACGCCTCGACCCGGGGCATGCACTCCGAGATCGGCGCGGTACTGCCGCGGTGTCTTGCCGAACCATCGCTGGCAGGAGCGATTGAGGCTGCTCTGCTCGGCATAGCCGAGGAGGCCGGCGATCTGGCTGAGGAAGAGCCCCGGCTCCGCCAGGAACCGCACCGCCCGCTCGCGTCGCTCCCGGTCGATGAGGTCGGCGCAGCGCAGGTTCTCTTCGGCGAGGCGCCGCTGAAGCGTTCGAGGGTGCATGGCGAGTTGCTCCGCAATCGTCTCGGCTGTGCAGTGGCCCGTGGGAAGCAGACGGCGGACGAGCTCCGCCACACGGTCCGAGAGCGCCGAATCGCTCGGCACGTACTCGGCCTCGAGGTACTTCGTCGCGATCCTGCGGGTCTCGAGGTCCGCGCTGTCGATCGGTCGGGCGGCCAGACTCATCGGGAGCTCGAACCCGCACCAGCTCTGCCCGAAGCGGACCGGGCAGCCCAGCGCCTCGGCGTACGTGCTGTCCGGGCCCATCTGATCGTGCAGGAATGAAACCGCTGTGAGCCTGGCTTCGGTTCCACCGAGGAGATGCACCATCCGGACGCCGTTGGCGAGGCTCAATTCGTAGCCTTGGCGCAAGCGGGTCAACGACAGCCCGACCATCTCGAACGTGAAAGTCAGATCTGCTCCGGTCGCGGGCGACGCGACGGCGAGCTTCAGGGCCGGCGAATGTACGTAGAGATAACGCGCGATCGCCGCCATTCCCTCCTGCACCGTCTGGGCGTTCCGCGCGATCACGGCCACCGGTCCGAGGATGTCGAGCCCTTGCCAGCGGGACAAACGCAGCCCGAAGTCCGGGCAGTCGAGTTCTTCCGCGCTCGCGTCCAGCAGGCGTATGACCGCTTCGAACGAGACGAAGGCGTCCTGCTGGTCCTGGACATCGCTGGGGATGTGAAAACGCGCGAGAAGCGGCGCAGGATCACCGCCGAGCTCTCGTACGAGTTCGGCGTAACCCCACAGGTTCGTGGCACGAATCAAGCTGCTCGTGGGATCACCGTCTTGTGTCGGGGAATGACAAAAGTATGTCGGAAGATGTCAAGACCGTGCCGGCCCCGGACGAACACAGTTGATCGTATGAGCACACAACACTTCGACGTCCTGATCATCGGCGCCGGGCTCTCCGGCATCGGCACGGCGTGCCAGGTGACGAACGATCATCCCGGCAAGTCCATCGCGATCCTCGAGCGTCGTGAGCAGCTCGGCGGCACCTGGGACCTCTTCCGCTACCCCGGCGTCCGCTCCGACGCTGACATGTTCACCTTCGGGTATGAGTTCCGCCCCTGGCACGAGACCACAGTGTTGGCCAGCGGGAGCTCGATCCGCCAGTACATCGCGGACACCGCCGCCGAGTACGGCCTGGACGAGAAGATCTACTACGGCCTCAAGACCGTGAGCGCGGACTGGTCCAGCGTGGACGCGCAGTGGTCCGTGACCGCCGTGCGCGAGGCCACCGGCGAGACCGTGACGTACACCTGCGGGTTTCTGATCAGCTGCACGGGCTACTACGACTATGACAGCGGGTACCTGCCGAGCTTCCCCGGTGTCGAGCGGTTCAAAGGGTGCCAGGTCCATCCTCAGTTCTGGCCCGAGGATCTCGACTACTCCGGCAAGAAGGTCGTCGTGATCGGTAGCGGCGCCACGGCCGTCACCCTGGTCCCCTCGATGGCCGGAGACGCCGCGCACGTGACGATGCTGCAGCGGTCACCTTCGTACATCTTCTCGATTCCCGGCCTGGACAAGATCTCTGAGGTGCTTGGCAAGTTCCTCCCCAACAAGCAGGTCTACGCCTTCGCCCGCTGGCGCAACATCGCAATCCAACGCGGCCTGTATCTGGCGTGTCGCCGCTGGCCCAAAGCGATGCGCTCCCTCCTGCTCGGGCGGGTCCGCCGTGCAGTCGGCCCCGACTTCGACATGGCCCACTTCACCCCGTCGTACATGCCATGGGACGAGCGTCTGTGCGCGGTTCCGGACGGCGACCTGTTCGCGGCGCTGGCCTGCGGCGACGCCTCGGTCATCACCGACCACATCGAGACCTTCAATGAGAAGGGGATCCGGCTCAAGTCCGGCCAAGAACTCGAAGCGGACATCATCGTCACCGCCACGGGCCTCCAGATCCAGATGCTCGGCGGGATGAAACTCTCGGTCGACGGGGAGGCTCGCGAGCTCCGCGATCAACTGACCTACAAGGGCGTCCTGATCGAGAACGTCCCGAACCTGGCGTGGATCTTCGGCTACACCAATGCGCCCTGGACCCTCAAGTCCGACATCGCCGCCAAGTACCTGAACCGACTGTTCCGGCACATGGACGCGACCGGCCGTACCGTCGCGATCCCGCGTGACATGTCCGGCTCCGCCCTCGAGATGGGCATGCTCGACCAGCTCCAGTCCGGTTACGTCCAGCGTGGCAAGGACGTGATGCCTCGCCAGGGCTCGACCAACCCGTGGAAGGTACTGATGCACTACGGGCAGGACTCCAAACTCCTTCTCGAAGACCCGGTCGACGACGGCTTGCTGCAGTTCGACGCCCCGGTCCGGAGCAAGGCGACGGTTGGCTGATGACCACCTACCCCGTCAACGACAAGGTCGTCCTGGTGACCGGCGCCGCCCGCGGTATCGGCCTGGCGACGGCGCGGCACCTTCACGAGCGAGGGGCTTGCGTCGTGCTCGTCGATCTGGACCCCGAAGCCACGGCCCTCGCAGCCAAGGAGCTCGGCCGTCGTGCGGTCGGTTTCGGCGCCGACGTCACCGATGCCGCCGCGATGGAGGTTGTCGTGGCTCGCACGGTCGAGCTCTACGGTCGCCTCGACATCGTGGTCGCGAACGCCGGTATCGCCCCACCGCCAGTCACGGCCCGCGCTATGGATCCAACCACGTTCGAGTGCGTCCTCGACGTCAACATTTCCGGCACTTACCGCACCGTGCATGCTGCACTGCCCCAGATCGTGGCCAACCAGGGACACGTCGTAGTCATCGCCTCGATCTACGCATTCGTCAACGGCGTACTGATGGCGCCATACGCCATGTCGAAGGCTGCCGTCGAGCAATACGGCCGCGCGCTCCGCGGTGAGCTGGCCCAGCACGGCGCCACCGCCAGCGTCGCCTATTTCGGCTTCATCGACACGGCGATGACGAAGGACGCATTCACCGACCCGATCGGAAAGCGCTTCGAGGCGACCTTCCCGAAGTTCCTCATGAAGAAACTGCAGCCCTACGAAGCCGGCGAAGCCATCGCCAACGGCATCGAGGCACGCACTCCGCGGATCATCGCGCCGAGACGGTGGGCGGTGTTCTCGGTGCTACGCGGCATGGTGAACCCGCTGCTTGACCGCCGAACGGCGTCCAACCCCACCATCCAAGACATCCTTCGCGACGCGGATCTGGCCACGCCTCCGCAGACGGGCACCCGATGATTCGCGAACGTCGTGGTGTGATCGGGTTCGCCGGAGTCGGACGGAGCAGGTGCATCGCCGACGGGACGTCATCTCGCACGAAGCCTTGGGAGCTCGCGCCTGATGACGTCCCGATGGTTGATGCTCAGGCGTCGCGCTTCTTGAACAGCGCCAGCGCGGCGATGCTCAGCACCGCGATCTCCCCGAGGAACACGGCGAAGCCGGTCCACGGCCCCAGCATGTGATCGCCGAAGTCGACGGGTACGACGATCGGCGGCCCAGCGTTGCCGGGCATCAGCTTGGTGATCCACTCGCCGACCGTGCCGGGGATGAGCTGCACGACCTGGCCGATGATGAAGATCAGCGCGAGACCGATCGAGATCGCCGCCGCACTGCTGCGCACGAGCAGGCCGATCGCCGCCGCGAGCACGCCGAGACCAGCCATGTAGAGACCGGCACCGATCAAGGACCGCAGGATGTGCGGATCACCGAGCGAGATGCCGATGCCCTGATGACGGAAGAATGCATTGCCGCCGAAATAGCCCAGGAACGCGGTGACCACGCCGACCACGAACAGGAAGCCGCTCAGCACGATCGCCTTGGCCGCCAGGACCGTCGACCGCATCGGCGTTGCCGCCAAGGTGGACCGGATCAGCCCGGTGCCGTATTCCGACGTCACGACCAGCGCACCGATGACGACCGCCGATATCTGGCTGAAGACCAGGCCCTGGGTGATGTATTCGCCCGGTGAGTCGCCACTCTTGCCGGACGCGATGTCGCCGGCGACGACGCCACTGATGATCGTGGTGAAACCTGCGCCCAGCACGACCATCGCGAGGGCGGTCCACCACGTCGAGCGGATGCTGGCGAGCTTGATCCACTCG
>JAWWPE010000259.1:0-6345 GCA_033850895.1 Nocardioidaceae bacterium
GGCGATCTCGCGGTGACCCATCTTGCGCTCGATGGTCTCGGGACCGTCGCCCTGACGGATCACCCAGTCCTCGTCGTTGCTCACCCCGCAACACTACCCGCCTCCGACTCGACGCCGTTGGAGCTCCTGTCATGCTGAATGGCAATGAATCCGCGCTATCGACGATTGCTCATCCCCGGGCTGTTGCTGATCCTCCTGGTGGTCGTCCTGATCAGCTCGCTGGCCCGTCGCGCCGACGGCGCCGAGCCTGCACCGCACGTCGTGAGCCGGATGACTGACCCGCTCATCCGTGAGTCGAGCGGGTTGGCGATGAGCCGCGCGCACGACGGTCTCGCCTACACGATCAACGACTCGGGCAATGCGCCGCTGGTGTTCGCGGTGCAGGTCTCGACCGGCAAGGTCGTCGGCACGACCCGGATCGAGGGCGGCGCGCTTCGGGACACCGAGGCGATCTCGATCGACCGGCACGGCACGCTCTGGATCTCCGACACCGGAGACAACCTCGACAACCGCACGGACACGGCGTTGTACGCCCTGCCTGAGCCGGGCACCGGCAACCACACGGTCACCGCGACGCGCTATCCGATCCGCTACCCCGACGGGCGCCCGAATGTCGAGGCACTGCTGATCAATCCGAGGACAGACGCGAAGTTCCTGGTCAGCAAGGGATTGTTCGCCGGCACGGTCTACGCCCTGCCGAAGGCCCTGCGGGCCGGGCGGGCCAATATGCCCGAGGTCGTCAACGGAGGCGCTCCCGGCACCATCACCGACGGCACGTTCACGATCGACGGAGCGTATGCCGTGCTGCGCAACTACGGCTCGATCTACATACTCGATCCCAAGACCTGGGCGGTCCTGCACAGCGAGGACTCGCCGGCCGAACCGCAGGGCGAGGCGATCACGGCGGAGGCCTCCGGCCACTCTTTCCTGGTCGGCAGCGAGGGCCAGAGCTCCGAGCTGATTCGAGTCCCGTACGTCAGACCGGTCACGTCGAAGCCGGCCGTCGCAACGCCCAGCGCGTCCTCATCCGACGGCTCCGGGTCGTCGCGCGGCGTCTCGGTGCGGGCGCTTGCGATCGGTGCCGTAGTGGCTCTCGGGGTCCTTGGGGCCGGTGTGGCAGTACGGACGAAACGGGCCCGTTAAATCCGTCGCGTCGTCGTTTCATGCGCGGCACGACTCTGGCATGCTCCGTGTCGACGGAATGACAATTCGACAGGAGTGCCATGACCACGACCAGCTTGTCCAGCACGCTCGAGAAGCAGTTCAAGATCACCGCTCGCGGGTCGACCGTGGGGCGCGAGGTGCGCGGCGGAGTCGTGACGTTCCTGACGATGGCCTACATCATCGTGCTCAACCCGATCATCCTGTCCGGCGTGGCTGACAAGGACGGCAAGTTCCTGGGCGGAGGCACCGTCTCCGGCGCCGGGTTCAGCAAGATCGCGGTCACCACTGCACTCGTTGCCGGTGTCATCACGATCCTGATGGGCGCGTTCGCCAACTTCCCGCTCGCGCTGGCCACGGGTCTCGGCCTCAACGCCTTCGTCGCCTATTCCGTCGCGTCGAAGATGACCTGGGCGGATGCGATGGGGCTGGTCGTGATCGAGGGCCTGATCATCCTCATCCTCGTCCTGACCGGATTCCGAAAAGCCGTGTTCGAGGCGGTGCCACGCCAGCTCAAGACCGCCATTGCGGTGGGCATCGGCCTGTTCATCACGTTCATCGGCCTGGTCGACGCCGGCTTCGTGCGTACGACCGGCATCGGCGCACCGCCGGTCGGTCTCGGCATCGGCGGCAACCTGGCCGGCTGGCCCGTGCTGGTGTTCTGCATCGGCCTGCTGATCATGATCTCGCTCTACACCCGCGGCGTCCCGGGCGCGATCCTGATCGGCATCGCCGTCACGACCGTCATCGCGGCGATCGTCCAGCAGGTTGCCGACATCGCCCCGACGACCAACGCAGCCGGCAAGGTCGTCAACCCCAAGGGCTGGAACCTCAACGTGCCCGAGTGGCCCGACAAGGTGTTCGCGAAGCCCAACTTCGACCTGCTCGGCAACTTCTCGTTGTTCGGTTCGTTCCAGGAGGCCGGCTTCGTTACCGCCGCGCTCCTGGTCTTCACCCTGTTGCTCGCCGACTTCTTCGACACGATGGGCACGATGACCGCGATCGGTGCCGAAGCCGGACTCAACGATGCCGAGGGCACGCCTGAGGGTGCTCAGAAGATCCTGATCGTCGACTCGATCGCCGCCGCCGCCGGTGGTGCGGCCGGCATCTCGAGCAACACCTCGTACATCGAATCCGCCTCGGGAGTCGGTGAGGGCGCTCGTACGGGCCTGGCGTCCATCGTCACCGGCGTGCTGTTCCTGCTGTCGACGTTCGCGGCCCCGCTGGTCGACAGCATCCCGAGCGAGGCCGCGGTCCCGGCGCTGGTGCTGGTGGGCTTCCTGATGATGAGCCAGATCAAGCACATCTCGTGGGATGACAACGAGATCGCCATCCCGGCGTTCCTCACGATCGTGCTGATGCCGTTCACGTACTCGATCACCGCGGGCATCGGCGCCGGCTTCATCGCGTACGTCGTGCTCAAGGTCGTGAAGGGCAAGACGTCCGGTGTCCACCCGCTGCTGTGGATTGTGTCGGCGCTGTTCGTGGTCTACTTCGCGATCGGCCCGGTCACCGCCTGGGTCAGCTGAGTCGTCCACTGGGTACGTTGGCGGCATGCAGATAGCGCTTGGAGACAAGGTCCCTCAGGTCGCCGAAACGGCCTGGGTCGCGCCCACCGCGACCCTCGCCGGGTCGGTGACGATCGGGGAGGGTGCCAGCGTCTGGTACGGCGCGGTGCTGCGTGCCGACAACGAGCCCATCACGATCGGGGCGCGGAGCAATGTGCAGGACAACTGCGTCTTCCACGTGGACAAGGGCAAGCCGGTCGTGCTCGGCGAGGGCGTCTCGGTCGGGCACGGTGCGGTCATCCACGGCGCCACGGTCGAGGACCACGTCCTGGTCGGCATGGGCGCGATCATCATGAACGGCGCGGTCGTCGGCACCGAGTCGCTGATCGCGGCCGGTGCGCTGGTCTCGGAGGGTGCGGTCATCCCTCCGCGGTCGTTGGTCGCCGGGGTGCCGGGGAAGGTACGCCGTGAGCTCAGCGACGACGAGGTGGCCACGCTGCACACCAACGCCGGCATCTACGAGGAGCACCGCGACCTCCACCGGGCCGGCACCGTCGTCGACTAGCCTCCCGGTGACCTGGCAACCTCACGACTGTCTGATGAGGTTGCGTACTCACCGCTGCCGTCGGGATGAGGTTGCCAACCCACCGCTTTCGGGCTGCTGGGCTCAGAGGTTGGCGACCACGTAGTCGAGGCAGGCGGTGAGGGCGCTGATGTCGTCGGGCTCGATCGCGGGGAACATCGCGATGCGCAGCTGATTGCGGCCCAGACCGCGATAGCCGGCGACGTCGACGATGCCGTTGTCGCGCAGGGCCGCGGTGACCTCGCCGGCGTCGACGCCTTCGAGGTCGATCGTGCCGACGACGGCTGAGCGGTCGGCCGGATCGGTCACGAACGGCGTCGCATAGTCCGACGCGTCGGCCCAGGCGTACAACCTCGACGACGAGTCGGCCGTGCGCCCGACAGCCCAGTCGAGTCCGCCCTGCTCGAGGATCCAGCGGACCTGGTCGTCCAGCAGGAACAGGGTCGCGAGCGCGGGGGTGTTGTAGGTCTGGTTCTTGCGGGAGTTGTCGATCGCCGTCGGCAGGTCGAGGAAGCCCGGGATGTGGCGTCCGCCGGCCTTGATCGCCTCGGCGCGCTCGATCGCGGCGGGCGACATCAGGGCGATCCAGAGGCCACCGTCGGCGGCGAACGTCTTCTGCGGCGCGAAGTAGTAGGCGTCGGTCTGGGAGACGTCGATCGGTAGTCCGCCGGCGCCCGACGTGGCGTCGATCAGCATCAGCGCCCCGTCATCAGCCCCGGCCACCCGTTCGACCGGCAGCATCACGCCGGTGGACGTCTCGTTGTGCGCCCAGGCGTACGCGTCGATGCCCGGTGTGGCGACGGGATCGGGATGCGTCGAGTAGTCGCTCTCGATGACATCGGGATCGGCGAGGAACGGCGCCGCGGCGACCGCCTTGGCGAACTTGGCGGTGAACTCGCCGTGCACGAGGTGTTGGCTGCGGTCGTTGATGAGCCCGAACATGGCGGCGTCGAAGAAGGCATGCGAGCCGCCGACGCCGATCACCACTTCGTAGCCGTCCGGCAGCGTGAACAGCTCGCCGAGTCCTTCGCGGATGCTGCCGACCAGGTCCCTGACCGGCGCCTGAC
The DNA here is from genome assembly GCA_033850895.1 of Nocardioidaceae bacterium. Classification (GTDB taxonomy): domain Bacteria; phylum Actinomycetota; class Actinomycetes; order Propionibacteriales; family Nocardioidaceae; genus Aeromicrobium. The sequence goes on from JAWWPE010000259.1 coordinate 4,320, forward strand.
GGTGCGAGGTGCCCATCAGCGACGAGCCGGTGTCGGCGAGAGCCTCGAGGGACTCGACGCGCACCTTCGACGGGCCGGACCCGAACCGTCCGTCCGCCGGCAACAGCTCCGCGGGGATCTTCACAGCACCAGTCTGTCAGGCGGCGTGACCTGCGCGGAAACGTGTGGGTCACATTCGTCACATCCTGTGTGCAGGCATGCTCAGGGCCTCGTACGATGCCCCATATGTCTTCCGAACCCGCCGTTGAGGTCTCCTTGGCCGATGGCATCGAGCACACCGAGCAGGAGTGGGAGAGCGCGACGGCGGCGGTGCTCCGCAAGTCCCGCAGGCTGGCTGAGGACGCCCCTGATCACGACGTATGGGCCACCCTCGCGACGACGACCCTCGACGACATCAGCGTGACCCCGCTCGGTACCCCAGCGCTGACCGCCGAGCTCGGCGACAACGGATTGCCCGGCCAAGCGCCTTACACCCGTGGCGCGACGGCGTCTCGTGAGCTCGACGGCTGGGACGTCCGCGCCTGGTTCGCCGACCCCGATCCCAAGCGCACAGCCGCCGACGTCATCACCGACATCGAGAACGGCGTCAACTCGCTGTGGCTGTCCGTCGGCACCGCGGGCGTACCGATCGATGCCCTCGCCACGATCCTCGAGCCGGTGTTCGTCGACCTTGCCGCCGTCGTCATCGAGGCGCCGTTCGAGCCGGTCGAGGCCGCCCAGGCGCTGGCCGCGGTCCTCACTGACAAGGGCGTCGACGCCGCTCCTGGCACGAGCTTCGGCGTCGACCCTATTGGTGCGGCGTTCCGCGGTCGCGGTGTCGTCGACTTCGATGCGGCCATCGAAGTGGCGCGCCTGGCCCAGCCGCTCGGGGTTCGTGCCTTCACCGTCGACGCCACCGCCGTGCACGACGCGGGCGCCTCGGACGTGCAGGAGCTCGCCTATTCGTTGGCGACCGGCGCTCAATACCTCCGCCTCCTCGTCGAGGCGGGTTTCACGATCGAGGAGGCCGCCGGCCTGATCGACTTCCGCTACGCGGCGACCGACGAGCAGTTCCCGACGATCGCGAAGTTCCGCGCCGCCCGCCGGCTCTGGAACCGGGTCGCGGAGCTCAGTGGCGTCTCCACCGCGGCGGCCGGCCAGCTGCAGCACGCGGTGACGTCGCGGCCGATGATGTCGAAGTACGACCCATACGTGAACATGCTCCGCACGACCGTCGCCGCATTCGCGGCGGGTGTCGGGGGAGCTGCCGCGGTGACGGTGCTTCCGTTCGATGAGCCGCTCGGACTGCCCGAGGCGTTCAGCCGCCGGATCGCCCGCAACACCTCGAGCCTGCTGATCAGCGAGTCACACGTGGCCGTCGTCGCCGATCCGGCCGGTGGGGCGTACGCGGTGGAGAAGCTGACCGACGACATGGCGCGGGCCGCCTGGGAGCTGTTCGGCGAGATCGACTCCACCGACAGCCTCGAAGCGGCCCTGTCGCTGGTGCGCGAGAGGGTCGAGGCCACGGTCTCGGACCGCGCGCTCGCGATCGCCAAGCGGACCCGGCCGATCACCGGCATCTCGGAGTTTCCCAACCTGCACGAGACGCTGCCCGAGCGACGGCCGTACTCCGAGCCGCTCCAGGTGCTGCGCTATGCCGGCGAGTTCGAGGCGCTGCGCGATGACCGCTGCGCGATGCCGGTGTTCCTGGCCACGATGGGCACCGTTGCCGCGCACACCGCACGCGCCACGTTCGCCGCCAACCTGCTGGCCTCCGGCGGCGTCGACACCGTGATCGCGGGTCCGACCGACGGCGCCGACGACGTGATCGCTGCGTACTCCGAAGCCGGCAGCGTCCCCGTCGTCTGCCTCGCCGGGCCCGACAAGGCGTACGAGGCCTGGGGTGCGGAGCTGATCACCGCCCTACGTGAGGCCGGGGCCGCGTACGTCGTGGTGGCCGGCAAGAACTCGCTCGACGCCGATGCCACCGCCGCGATCGGCCTGGACGCCCTCGCCTTCCTCCGCGCAACCCGAGAGAAGCTCGCAT
>JAWWPE010000287.1:0-2613 GCA_033850895.1 Nocardioidaceae bacterium
AGTGCCACGCCTGCGTCACCGCCCGCGCGGGCAGCCACCCCGACATCACGGTGATCCGCACCGACGGGTTGTCCATCGGCACGGACGTCGCTCGTGAGTACGTCCGCAAGTCCGCCCTCCGCCCGGCCCTCGGTCGCTGGCAGGTGCTCATCGTCGAGGACGCCGATCGGCTCACCGACCAGGCCGCAAACGCCCTGCTCAAGGCGATCGAAGAGCCTTCCCGACATACGATCTGGATGCTCTGTGCGCCCGCGGTCGAAGACGTCATGATCACGATCCGCTCGAGGTGCCGGCCCGTGCTGTTGCGCACGCCGTCCGCGGCGGCGATCGCCGGCCTGCTCGTGGAGCGCGACGGCCTTGAGCCGGCCCTCGCCAGCGCCGCGGCGGCCGCGTCGCAGGGTCACATCGGCCGCGCCCGCGGGCTCGCGAAGGATCCCGAGGCCCGTGCACGTCGGCGGTCGATCCTGGCGCTGCCGTTGTCCCTGCGCGACCTCGGCGACTGCCTGGCCGCGGCCCAGACCATCAACGATGCCGCCGCCGCGCGCGCCGCGGAGGTCGGCGATGCGGCCGACGAGCGCGAGCTCGCCGACCTGCGCCAGGGCTGGGGTGTCGAGGAGCGTGGGCGGCGCCCAGCCGGCTACTCCGGGGCCCTGTCGGCGCTCGAGAAGGACCAGAAGCGGCGCCGCACCCGCCTCGCTCGCGACTCGATCGACGGCGTGCTGCTCGATCTGTTGTCCTTCTGCCGTGACGTGCTCGCGGTCCAGCTCGGCACCGGCGCCGAGCTGATCAATGCCGATGTGGCCGATGACGTCACCTCCATGGCCGGCGTGTGGACCCTCGAGTCGACGATCCACACGATCGATGCGATCGTCGAGTGTCGGGAGTCGCTCACGGCCAATGCCGCTCCGCTGCTCGCCCTTGAACGCATGATGATCGGACTTCTTCGCACATGACCAAGCGTCTCTGGATACTCGTCGGCGCGATCGCCGCCGCATTGGCCGTCGTGATCGCCATCGCGGTGGTCGTCGTGGTCAACAACCGGTCCGATCCGAAGTTCGTCGCCCCGAAGCCCAGCACGGCGGGCGCCCCGGCCGGACTCACAACGTTCTACCACCAGCACGTCAGCTGGCACGACTGCAAGTCAGGCAAGTGCGCCACGGTCAAGGTGCCGATCGACTACGACAAGCCCGACGGCGCAACGACCGAGCTTGCGGTCAAGGTCATCCCGTCGACCAGCGGCAAGGCCACGCACAGCATGTTCGTCAATCCGGGCGGTCCCGGCGGCTCGGCGATCGACTACGCCGACACGATGAAGAGCCAGTTCGGCAAGGCGGTCCGCGCCAAGTACGACATCGTCGGTGTCGATCCGCGCGGCGTCGGCAAGAGCTCGCCGCTGAAGTGCCTGTCCGACAAGCAGTTCGACACGTTCACGGCCGCCGATCCCGATCCCGACAACCCCGCCGAGATCAAGCAGTTCCGCCACCTCACCACCGAGCTCGGCACGGCCTGCAAGGAGCATTCCGGCGAGCTGGCGGCCCACGTCTCCACCGAGGAGGCCGCCCGCGACATGGATGTCGTACGCGCGCTGCTCGGGCGCAAGAAGATGGACTGGTTCGGAGCCTCCTACGGCACGCAGCTCGGTGCGACGTACGCCCAGCTGTTCCCCAAGAAGGTCGACCGCATGGTGCTCGACGGAGCCGTCGACCCGAGTCTCGGCGTCGTCGACTCCAGTCTGGGTCAGACCACGGGCTTCGAGCGCGCCGTCGAGGCCTACGCCAAGAACTGCGTGAAGTCGTCGTCCTGCCCGCTGGGCAACAATGCCGACGCCGGGCTCAAGAAGATCGCCTCCCTGCTGTCGCAGCTCGACGCCCAGCCGATGAAGACCAACAGCGATCGCCGGCTCACCGAGGGCCTGGCGTTCTACGGCATCGCCGTCACGCTCTATGACAAGTCGACGTGGAAGTACCTCTCGCAAGGGCTTCAGCAGGCGTTCAGCGGCAACGGCACGACGCTGCTGCTGCTGTCCGACGCGTACTTCGAACGGCAGCCCGACGGCTCCTACTCGGGCAACCTCGGTCAGGTGATCTACGCGATCAACTGCCTCGACGGATCGCAGCGACTGACGCAGAGCCAGACCGAGGCGCTGATCCCGCGGTTCGAGAAGGTCTCGCCGGTGTTCGGTCGGGCGCTCGGGTGGGGAGCGATCGGTTGCACGGACTGGCCGATCAAGCCGACCCACCCACAGGTCAAGATCTCGGCGGACGGTGCCCCACCGATCGTCGTGGTCGGCACGACCCGCGACCCGGCGACACCGTACGAGTGGGCACAGTCGTTGGCCAAGCAGCTGTCATCGGGTGTGCTGTTGACCAGGGTCGGTGACGGGCACACCGCCTACGGGTCGGGCAATGACTGCATCACCAAGGCGGTCGATGACTACTACGTCAACGACACCGTGCCCAAGGACGGGAAGGTCTGCAAGGACGAGGGATGAGCCGGTGGGCTACTTGAGCCCGCCGAGGATTCCTCCGAGGATCGAGCCGATGTCGGGGGAGTCCGACTTCGCCTTCGAGCTGGCGTCCTTGACTTCCTTCTGCACGACGTCCGGGTCGGCCT
>JAWWPE010000303.1:0-9631 GCA_033850895.1 Nocardioidaceae bacterium
CTCGAGCATCTCTTCGTAGGAGAGGCGCGGGATCTGCTTGGCGTTGGCGACGATGCGCGGGTCGGCGGTGAAGATGCCGTCGACATCGGTGTAGATCTCGCAGACGTCGGCGTGCAGGGCGGCGGCAAGGGCCACCGCGGTGGTGTCGGAACCGCCTCGGCCGAGTGTGGTGATGTCCTTAGTGGTCTGCGAGACACCCTGGAATCCGGCGACGATGGCGATCGATCCGTCGGCGAGCGCCGCCTCGAGCCGACCCGGAGTCACGTCGATGATCTTGGCCCGGCCGTGCTCGGAGTCGGTGATGACGCCCGCCTGCGAGCCGGTGAACGAGCGGGCTTCCTGACCGAGGTTGCCGATCGCCATCGCCAGCAGCGCCATGCTGATGCGCTCGCCGGCGGTGAGCAGCATGTCGAGCTCGCGGCCCGGGGGCAGCGGCGAGACCTCCTTGGCGAGGTCGATGAGATCGTCCGTGGTGTCGCCCATGGCCGACACGACCACGACGACGTCGTGGCCGGCCTTCTTGGTCGCGACGATGCGCTGGGCGACCCTCTTGATGCTGGTTGCGTCGGCAACCGAGGAGCCGCCGTACTTCTGGACGACAATGCCCACGGGACTGTTCCTTGTGGCTGGAGAACGTACGGGTGCGCGACGCTGCGCCGCCCCAGTCTACCGGTTGGCTGCACACGGTGGAATCGTGTTCCAGCCACCAGACCGCGAGGTTCTGCCGACTTCGGGCACGATGGGCGTATGACCGAATCAGCCGACCGCAGCTGGTCGCGCGCCGCCGACCGCCTGGGCCAGGACTCCGAGAGCAGCGGTGAGCCGACCCGCTGGGTCGAGCAGCTGTGGTCCTCGGCGGAACGCGACGAGATCGACATCCCGTGGGATCGGACCGATCCGTTCCCCGACGTCGTGCAGCGCATCGCCGAGCTCGGCCCAGGTGCCGGTCGTCGTGCGGTCGTCGTCGGGGCGGCGCTCGGTGCCGACGCCGAGGCGCTGGCCCGGGCGGGCTGGGCCACCACCGCATTCGACATCTCACCGGCCGCCGTGCGCCTGGCACGACAGCGGTACCCCGAGTCGTCGGTCGAGTACGTCGTCGGCGATCTGCTCGACCTCCCTGACGAGCTGACCGAGGCGTTCGACTTCGTGGTCGAGGTCTTCACCGTGCAGGCGATGCCGCCGAACGTACGAGCGCAGGCGACCGCCGGCATACGTCAGCTGATCGCTCCGGGCGGCACGGCGATCGTGATCCAGTACGTACGGGACGACGGCGACACCGACTCCGGGCCGCCGTGGCTGCTCGACCGCGATCAGCTGGAAGCGTTCGGCGGCGGAGACATCGAGCTCGACTTGGAGGTCCGCCCGGCACCCGGGATCTATCGCAAGGAGCGGATCTGGGTCGCCACCCTGACCCGTGGTTGACGACCCTGCCGATCTCGATCGCGGCGGAGAGTCACATCGGGCTCCAACCGGACATTTCTAGTCATGGGCCACTCCGAAGATCCAGTCGGCCAATTCACGGCTTGCTGGCACAACGACTCACCGAGCGTGATGGCGTACGCCCGGCGCCACGTCGGTCCAGATGGTTCGGCCGATGTGGTGGCCGAGACGTTCACTGCGGCGTGGAGACGTTGGGACGACGTCCCTGATCCGCCGCTTCCGTGGCTGATCGGAACGGCGAGGAACATCATGTCGAATGCCAGGCGCTCGGCTCGACGGCAGAATGCGCTCGCTCTCCGAATCGCCTTGCTGACAGATGTCGCCGCGTTCGTCGTCGACGACTCCGCGGAGGTGGCGTTCAGCCGGGACGGTGCGATCCGAGCGCTCGCCGGCCTCGGCGAAAGTCATCGCGAGGCTCTTCTGTTGATGGCGTGGGACGGGTTGACGGTCGAACAGGCCGCGAGCGTTCTCGGTATCAGGCCCGATGCCCTCCGCACACGGATCCACCGCGGTCGCCGGGCGCTGTTGAACGCAGAGATGCAGATCGGCTCGGAAGCGTCCGGGTCCCCGAGCGTGAGAAAGGTAGGCCGATGAACATCACGATGACCCGCGACCCAGACGGACCTGACGGAGTGCTGGCAGCGCTCCGTCCGAGCAGAATGACGCTCGACCCAGCATGGTCGAATGCCACGGTGCGAACGATCCTGGCTGAGACCCCACTTCCGCGACGCCGGCGGGTCAAGCGAGGCATTGTCGTCGGAGGGATCGCGGCCGCCCTCATCGCCGGCAGCAGCGTGGCCTACGCGCAAGGCGTTCGCCCGCCGTGGGTGTCGACTTCTGCACAGAGCATGTCGGGCCAACCGAAGCTGAAGATGATCCAGTTCGTGGATCTCAAGCTTCCCGACGGAAGCCGCTTCGCAGCGTGGCACGGCAGCAAGGGCCACGCGGTGTGCGACGCCACCGCAGACAACTGGGACGGCGGGGAGAGGAGCTACACCGGCGGGGTCGCGTGCCATACCGACGCGAGTCAGGTCGAGCGGGACCAGTTGATCAGACTCCAGTGGGCAGCCGAGAAGATGGCCGATCCCGCCGACGACACCAATGCCCCTGGCCATTGGTATCCGGTCCTGTACGGCTTCGTGACCGACCGACGTGTCAGCGAGGTCCGCGTGACCGGGGTCCTCAAGGCCAACGGCAAGCGGGTCGACCTGACGCTCGACGTCGACCCGACCTTGCGGAGCTTTTCGACGGTACTTCTCGGCAGCTCCCCCAACCCATGGAGCCGCGAACTGATGAAGAGCATCGACAGCGGCGTGAGCGTGGAGTTCCTCGACAAGACCGGGGCCACGATCTCTCACTCAGACGTGCTGTGAATGAGCCGATCAGTCTCCTGAACGCGGAACGGCACAAGCCGACAACCGCGCTGAGGGCTACCGATACTCGGGATTGGCCGTCCCGGGGTCCACGGCATACGAGTGCACACCGGAGTCCCAGACCGTGCGCTGGTTGCCGAAGGCCGGTATGCCGCCGGCGTCCTTCAGCAGCCTGGCCAGGTGAAGCAGGTTGTAGGTCATGAACGTCGTGTTGCGGTTGGTGAAGTCGTTCTCGGGGCCGCCTGAGCCTGCGTCGAGGTAGGAGGGACCAGGGCCGGCCTCGCCGATCCAGCCCGCATCAGCCTGCGGCGGGATCGAGAACCCGACGTGCTGGATGCTGTAGAGCACGTTCATGGCGCAGTGCTTGATGCCGTCCTCGTTGCCGGTGATCAGGCAGCCGCCGACCTTGCCGTAGAACGCATACTGACCGGCATCGTTGAGGACGCTGGAGGCCGAATATAGCCGTTCGATGACCTGCTTCATGATGCTGCTGTTGTCGCCGAGCCAGATCGGTCCGGCGAGCACCAGGATCTCGGCGCCCATGATCTGATCAAGGATCGCCGGCCAGGCGTCGACGTCCCAGCCGTGCTCGGTCATGTCGGGCCAAACACCGGTCGCGATCGGGTGGTCGATCGCCCGGATCTCGGTGACGCCGACGCCGTGGCTCCGCATGATGTCCGCGCTCTTGACGACGAGTCCGTCGGTGTTGCTCGGCTCTGGCGACTTCTTGAGGGTCGCGTTGATGAAGACGGCGCTGAGGTCGCTGAAGTCCGGCGTCTGATCAGTCATGCCGAGAGTCTGGTGTTGTGGCGATCAGTCCCGCAACGGTTCGGTGAGGTACGTCAGACGTTCGTCACAACTGACGGCGTGGAGGCGGCTTGGCCGATGGTGGTGCGGCCCTCGAACGCGCGGCCGAGGGTCAGCTCGTCGGCATACTCCAGGTCGCCACCGACGGGGAGCCCGCTGGCCAGCTTGCTGACCTTGAGTCCGTACGTCGAGAGCATCCGGATGAGATAGGTCGCGGTCGCCTCGCCCTCGAGGTTGGGGTCGGTCGCGATGATGACCTCGGTGACGGTGTTGTCCTGCAGCCGGCCGAGCAGCTCCTTGATGCGGAGCTGGTCGGGTCCGATGCCGGCGATCGGCGAGATCGCGCCGCCGAGCACGTGATAGCGGCCTCGGAACTCCCGGGTGCGCTCGATCGCCACGACATCCTTGGACTCCTCGACGACGCACAGGACGCTGAGGTCGCGGCGCGGGTCGGCGCAGATGCGGCACTCGGTGTCGACCGTGACGTTGCCGCAGATCGAGCAGAAGTGGACCTTGGCCTTGACCTCCGTCAGCGTCGCGGCGAACCGGCGTACGTCCTCGGGATCGGCGTCGAGCAGGTGGAAGGCGATGCGCTGCGCGCTCTTGGGACCGATGCCGGGGAGTCGCCCGAGCTCATCGATCAAGTCTTGAATCACGCCGTCATACATAGGTGTTCAGCCTAGTCGGGCGAGGAAACCGAATGGGCTCGCCACGCTCGGCTGGTCAGCGGACGACGACGTCGGGCACCGGGAGAACCCGCTGCAGCGCTCCCGCCACGGTCTTGACGTCGCGGCGTCGCGCCCGGCCTGCCACGCGCACGCGACACCCTTCGGGGCGACTCGCCACGCTGACCTGCAGACGGTGCTCCTGCTTGAACAGCAGGAAGATGAGGCCGACCGGGAACAGCAGCACCGCGGCGAGGATCGCGGCGCCGTAGACGGAGCGCCGGGCGAGGGTGTAGCTCCCCGCGTGGGACTCGACCAGCGTCAGGTCAGGCAGATCACTCAGCTCCCGGAAGAGCACCTGGTCGGCTGTCTCGACGGAGATGCCAGGAACGATCGTCTCGTCGGCGACGGCGTGGGTGTCCGGCAGCATCACGAGGAGCACGATCGCGACGAGCAGCGCAAGCACCAGGAGCTCGAACCAGCCCACTGCGAACATGATGTCCCCTTCGTCGTTACCGCCATCATGCCCGAGCGCGGTCGTGCGCGGGAGGCTTTCAGGGCTGGGCGAGGAATGTCTGGAGCATGTCGTGGCCGCGCGCCGTGAGGATTGACTCGGGATGCATCTGAACCCCCTCGACCGGATGGCTGCGGTGGCGGACGCCCATCAGGACTCCCGAGGCGGTGTGTGCTGTCGCCTCGAGCTCGACGGGCAGCGTCGCCGGGTCGATCACCAGGGAGTGGTAGCGGGCGCAGACCAGCGGCGAGGGGAGACCGGCGTAGACGCCGAGGCCGTCGTGATGCACCAGTGACGGCTTGCCGTGCACGATCTCGGGCGCCCGGACCACCGTCGCGCCGTAGACCTCACCGATCGCCTGGTGACCGAGGCAGACGCCGAGTGTGGGAGTGTTTGATCCGAGCCGGCGGATTGCCTCGATGCTGATGCCGGCGTCCTTCGGGGTGCCCGGCCCCGGCGAGACGATCATGTGGGTGAAGTCGCCCCTGGCCCGAGCGGCGACCAGCGCGTCGACGGTGACGGCGTCATTGCGTACGACCTCGGCGGTCGCGCCCAGCTCGCCGGCGTACTGCACGAGGTTGTAGACGAACGAGTCGTAGTTGTCGATGAACAGCACCCGGGCCCCTGCCTGGGGCGGTGAGCTGGGTCGGACCGCGGCCCCGGGCGTACGACCTGGCTCACCGCCCGAGGGGGTGGCGCGCCAGAAGCGCCAGAGCTCGTCGCGCAGCCACTCGGTCGTACGCCCGACTGACCAGCTGCCGACATCGGCGCACTCCACAACGGGAACGACACCGCGCAACGAGTTGGCGACGAAGACCTCCGTGGCGCCGGCGAGATCGTCGACGGTCAGCCGTCGCTGGAACACCGGAACGCCGGCGTCCCGGAGGATCTCGATGATGCGCGCGCGGGCGGTGGACGGCAGGATGCGGCCGTCGAGCGCGGGGGTATGGATGCCGTCGTCCTGCACCAGGAAGATGCCCGCCCGCGCCGTCTCCAGGATCGCCCCACCCTCGTCGAGCAGCAGCAGGTCGCGATCGGGCGCCGAGTCGTGCGCGAGCGGGGCGCGGTCGCTCCACTTGTGCGGGCCGAAACCGCCGACCAGCGTGCGGGGTGTGAGGGTCCAGGTGGCTGCGTCGTCGTCGATCACCCGGGTGGTCATCGTGACGTCGACCTCGGAGCCGCGGGGTATGGCATCGATGCGCATCCGTCGCCGACCCATGAGCCCCTCTGCGCGGCGGTGCACGGCCGCATCGAGTCCGGCGCGGATCGTGGTGCCGTAGATCGCCCGGACGCTGGCGTCGAGTCGCGCGAGGTGAGCCTCGGCGTCGAGCACGACCCCGTCCTGGATCAGCAGGGTGTCGTAGATGCCCAGGCTCACGTCAACGATCGGCTCCTGCACGTCGATCGTGCCGACCCGGGCCGGGTCGAGCGGGGCCACTTCGGCGACGAGGTCGAGTCGCCCACCGATCGCCTCGATCAACGGGCGCGCCTTGACCAGGCACTCGGCGTACTCGCCTTCTGGAGTCGAGTCCGCCACGATGCCGCCGCCGACGCCGAGCCACACCCGCCCGGCGGCGAACTCGAACGTACGGATTGCGACGTTGAGCTCGAGGCCGGCCGAGGCGCTGACGTGTCCGATCGCGCCGGTGTAGGCCTCGCGGGCGGTGGGTTCGAGCTCGTTGAGGATCTCCATGGCCCGCACCTTGGGGGCACCGGTGACCGACCCGGGCGGGAATGTCGCGCGCAGCAGGTCGGAGTCGCGCACGTCCCGCGCCACGTGCGCGACCACGTCGGAGACCAGGTGCCACACCGCGTGGCGCTCGGCCCGGGTGATCGCCGGCACTCGCACCGATCCGGGCACGCTGACCCTCCCCAGGTCGTTGCGCATCAGGTCGACGATCATGACGTTCTCGGCGCGATCCTTTGCCGACCCGATGAGTTCAGCGGGATCGGTGTCGAGCCCGGCGGTGCCCTTGATCGGTGAGCTCAGCACCTCGTCGCCCGTCCGTCGCAGGAACAGCTCCGGGGAGAGGCTGGCGATCGCGCCCTCGGGGCTGGAGACGAAGGCGGCGTATGCCGGCGTGAGTGACTCGACGCCTACGCAGAACACATCCAGCGGGTCGCCGACGTACGGCGCCTCGAGCCGCACGCAGAGATTGGCCTGGAAGATGTCGCCGGCGCCGATGTGGTCGAGCACGGCGCGCAACGACGTGCGGTGCTCGTCGGGGGTCGGCGTCATCTCGAACGTGCCGACGTCGTACGGCTTCGGCTCGGCTTCGTCGGCCTTCCCGGCCAGCAGGGCGACGACCTCGGCGGCGTACGCATCGAGTCGCTCCGGACCGGCCAGCCCTTCGGCCCACCACGTGCCGTCGGTGCGCCGGAGCACGTGATCGTAGAACGCGATGCGGTGATCGGGTTGCGGGATCGGACGGTGCGCCCCGGCGGGGAGGTCTTCGATCAACCGCCCCAGCTGGTAGCCCCACGCCCCGATCCACCCGCCGAAGAAGCCCTCGAAGTCGGGCGTCGGCGCCAGGTCGATGCCGTCGAACGGGTCGTCCTCGAGCACATCGACGGGGTCATACGCGATCAGCGCCTCGCCGTGGTGCCACGCGCCGAGCAGGGCGACGAGGCGGTCACGGCCGCGGAAGAGCCGGAGGACGTCGAGCGGCTCGAGGTCGATGGCGACCCGCAGTCGGCTCGGCTCAGTCCGTGCGGGACTCGTCAATGACTTCAGCCCCCAGCTCACGGCTGAGCAGCAACTCGGGGTCGATCGTCTCGACCTCGACCACCGGGTCGTCACGGTCCGCCGAGGCGTCAGGGTCCTCGCGCGTCTGGGGTGTCGCGGGCTCGCGCAGGGCTTCGCGCACCGACGCGGGTGCGGCTTCGCCGGACCGCTTCGGCTCCGGTGGCGGCGCCGGGTCCTCGGACTCCACGTCGTCTGCGGTGGCGCCGGGTCGCACGCTGGTGTCGACGATCGCGTCGATCGTCCAGTTGACACCGAGTACGTCGTGCAGGGCCTGGATGACGTAGTCGGCTGAGCCGCTCTTGACGAACGAGTCGCGGGCGCCGGGATTGATCAGGGCAATCGTGAGGGCCGACCCGTCGAGGGACATCACCTGGGCATTCTGGCTCAGCATGACCCAGGTGAACCGGCGGAGCTCACGGATCTTGTCGAGCACATCCGGCCACAGCCGGCGTACGTCCGCGATCGTGAGGGTGCCGGCTGCTGCCGGAGCCGCGGGAGCGGCAGCCGCGGGGGCGGGGACCGGCACTGAAGGCTCGACCGGCGAGGGGTCGCCCTCGCTCGTGGAGCTGGTCGACAGAATCTCCTGAACGGTCTCGACGGCCGGCGACTCGGGAACCACCGGCGCGGGCTCGACCGGCGCAACGACCTCGGGTGCGTCGGTTGCCGGAGGATTCGGGACCTCGGCGACGGGAGGCTGCACCTCAGCCGGCGCAGCAGGTGCAGCGGGTGCGGCTGGAGCAGCGGCGACCGGCGCTCCGGCGTCCATGGAGAGGCGGCGTTCGACCCGGTCGAGGCGGGCCTGGAACCCCTGCGTGGAGTTGTCGGAGCCGGGCACCAGGATGCGGGCGCACATCAGCTCGAGCAGCAACCGTGGCGCCGTCGCGCCGCGGAACTCCAGCAGCGCGGCGTTGACGATGTCGGCCGCCCGGGTCAGCTCCGATGGGCCGAACCCACTGGCCTGGCTCAGCAGCCGCTCGGCCCGATCACCTGGCACGTCGAGCAACCCGTTGGCCAAGGCGTCAGGCACGGCCGCGACGATCACCAGATCGCGCAGCCGTTGGAGGAAGTCCTCGGCGAACCGGCGAGGATCCTGACCGGACTCGATGACCTTGTCGACGACCCCGAACACCGTGGCGCCGTCGCTCGCGGCGAAGGCGTCGATGGCCTCGTCGAGCAAGGAGTCGGGGGTGTAGCCCAACAGCTGGACCGCCAAGTCGTAGGTGACACCGCTCGGCCCGGCACCGCCGAGCAGCTGGTCGAGGACGCTGAGCGTGTCTCGGACCGAGCCCTGGCCGGCGCGTACGACCAGCGGCAATGCGGTGGGTTCGAGCGTGACGCCCTCGGCCTTGCACAGCTCGAGGAGGTAGTCGCCCAGCACCTTCGGCGGCACCAGGCGGAACGGGTAGTGGTGCGTACGTGACCGGATGGTGCCGATGACCTTGTCGGGCTCGGTCGTGGCGAAGATGAACTTCAGGTGAGGCGGTGGCTCCTCGACGAGCTTGAGCAAGGCGTTGAAGCCCTGCGGCGACACCATGTGCGCCTCGTCGATGATGTAGACCTTGTAGCGACTGCTGACCGGGGCGAAGAACGCGCGTTCGCGCAGGTCACGGGCATCGTCGACGCCGCCGTGGCTGGCAGCGTCGATCTCGATGACGTCCATGCTGCCCGGCCCGCCGCGTGCGAGGTCGCGGCAGCTCTGGCACTCGCCGCACGGCTCGGCGACCGGTGCCTTCTCGCAGTTGAGGGCGCGAGCGAGGATGCGGGCACTCGTCGTCTTGCCGCAGCCGCGGGGGCCGGAGAAGAGATAGGCGTGGTTGACCTTGTTGGCCTCGAGCGCATGCCGCAACGGCACGGTGACGTGGTCCTGCCCGATCACCTCGGCGAAGGTCTCCGGCCGGTAACGGCGATAGAGCGCAAGGGGGGCATCCACGCGTTGAGTGTAACGACGACGCCGGACATGGGTGGACGTCCACTTCGTTGCCTGGGCACGGCCGTCGCACTAGCCTCGCCCACATGATTGCGCGCATGTGGCGGGGCTGGGTCCACACCGACCGAATCGACGAGTACGTCGACATCGTCGAACGTA
>JAWWPE010000306.1:0-4733 GCA_033850895.1 Nocardioidaceae bacterium
CAACGACGCATCGATGCGTGCGGCGTCACTGGTCGGCAACAACGCATGCAGTCAGGAGACACCGTCGTCCTGATGGTCGAACCACACCTGCCGGTCCGACAACGCCCTCCGCGTGCGAGTCTGCAACCGGTCCGGTTCGACCTGGGCCACGAACCGCCGCAACCACGCCTTCGTCTGCGTCGCGGTATGCGTTGAGGCATACGCCACCACCTTGGAATCCAGCTCCACCACCGAGTCCGGTTCACAGAGGTTGCCGACTGTCGACGCGATCAGCCGGACCTTCCAGGCGTCGATCTCACCACGCAGGTGCGCCGACCACACTGCCGGCATCCGTCCACGGACCCGGCGGACCTCCGCCAACCGGACCTGCACCGCCTGACCGGGCTGCTTCAGCACCGCACCCAGCTCCTCAGCCGCAAAACCCATCTCCGTACGACGAAGATTCAGATCATCAGTCCACTCAGACTCACCACGACGCAGATCCTCAAACGCCAACATCCGGGCGGCGATCCGCGCCTCGATCCTCGCGCGCTCGACCTCCAACGCGGCGACCTCATCGAGGATCGCGACACCGGGGTCGAGGACTGCTTCCATACGTCAAATCTAGCCGTCGTCGCGGACAGAGAATTCAGCCGAATCGACGGTTGTGGACGATGAGTCCGATGGGTCGACCTGTGGTTTAAATCCACTGGTACCACAGCGCTTTCGCGCGATCCGATCGAGGATCTCCTCGGCACGATCAGCGACTGAATTCATACCCCAAAACTAGTCGTGACCACCGACACAAAACGCCTCCGAATCAACCCAGCGCACCGAGCCGTTTGACCGCCTCGGCGATGACCTCCGGACGCTTGCAGAACGCCCATCGCACCAGCGGCCGGCCGGCCGACAGATCGTCGTAGAACACCTGGTGCGGGATCGCCACCACCCCGGCGAGCGACGGCAGCCGCCGACAGAAATCCATCCCGTCGTCGAACCCCAGAGGACGTATGTCGGTCGTGGCGAAGTACGTACCCTCCGGCACGAACACCTCGAACCCGACCGATTGCAGGCCGTCGCACAGCAGGTCCCGCTGCGCCTGCATCTGCGCGACGAACGCAGAGAAGTACGCATCGTCGGACCCCAGCGCCGCGGCGATCGCCGGCTGGAACGCCGACCCCGACGTGTACGTCAGGAACTGCTTGACCCCCATCATCGCGTCGACCAACGAAGCAGGCCCGGAGGCCCAGCCGACCTTCCACCCGGTGAACGAGAAGCTCTTGCCACCGCTCGAGATCGTCAGCGTCCGCTCGGCCATCCCCGGCAAGGTGGCGATCGGGATGTGCGGCAGCCCGTCGAACGTCAGGTGCTCGTAGACCTCATCGCTGATGACCACGAGATCGTGCTCTTGGGCCACCGCCGCGACAGCGTCCAGCTCCTCACGCCGCAGCACCGTCCCGGTCGGATTGTGTGGCGAGTTGAGCAGGATCGCGGTCGTACGCGGTGACACCGCGGCGCGCAGCTCATCGACCGGCAGCCGGAAGTCCGGAGCACGCAACGTCACCGGCCGGCGTACGGCTCCGGCCATCTGCAGGACCGCGACGTATGAGTCGTAGTACGGCTCCAGCACGATGACCTCGTCGCCGGGATCCACGAGCCCGAGCACGGCAGCCGCGATGGCCTCGGTGGCACCAGTCGTCACCGCGATCTCGCTGTTGGGATCGACCTCGAGCCCATAGAAGCGCGCTTGGTGCGCGGCGATCGCCGCCCGCAGCTCGGGCACCCCGGTCCCCGGCGCGTACTGGTTGCGCCCACCCCGCAGAGCGGAGACCGCCGCCGCGACCACCGACGAGGGCCCGTCCGTGTCCGGGAACCCCTGCCCGAGGTTGACCGCACCCGTACGCACGGCCAGCGCACTCATCTCGGCGAAGATCGTGGTGCCGAGGCCGGCAATCCGTGCGCTCGAAGTCTTCACGCTCCGACCCTAGACCGACTGACGCGAGGCGAAGACTCGGTTCTGGTCGGAGCGGATGATCCAGATGAGACGGATCCAGAAGAGTGCAGCGCCGATCATGAAGGCTGCGTGAACCGTCTCGATGATGGGCATCGCCTTGGCGGCGCCCATTGACGGCTCTTCATCCGAGACCGCGATGAATCCGAAGGTGAACGAGCAGATTCCGACGAGCCAGAGTGACCACCACGAGGCGAGCAGCGCGCTGCGAGGAGTGCCTGCGGGACGCATGACGTCCCGCACAATCACGAGGGGGAACCAGAAGCTCACGATCGGGCAGACCCAGCCGCCCCAGACCCACCCGCGACTTCTGGTCTGACGTGCCCATGGAGCGAACTCCTCGGTGTTGATCCTGACCCGCGCCAGCCACAGGCAGGTGATCACATAGGCGGGAATGAAGAGCACGACTGCCAGGAACCAGACGTACTCGTAGGGCTCATCGACGTAGTAACCCCCGAGCCCACGCCGGGCGGCATCGAGGTAGTCGTCGCGAGCGAACCACGCAGACACCGTGACGACGATCGAGCAGAGCGCGATGACCACGGCCGAGATGATGGCGGCGGCCGCGAGCCCATCGGCCGGTCTGGCGGGCGCGCTGGGACGCGGATGGTTCGGCACGCTGGGCGGCCAGTGATGCGGCGGCGGAGGCCCGGGTTGAGGCAGCACATTGTCCCAAGACTCGGGCAGCTCTCCGGGATATGAGGGTCCCGGGTACGCGGGGCCGGGGTACGGCGGCTGGGTCATGGCGTCTCCGACATCATCGTCGGCGCAATCTAGCACCACCGACGACCCGCCCCGCCCCTACGATGACGCCGTGACTCCAGAGCTCCGACGTACGCGCATCGCCGTCGCGGCAGGCTTCTTCCTCCAGGGCCTGGTGTTCGCCGCGATCGTGACACAGACCCCGCGGATCAAGGACAAGTTCGACCTCGGAGATGGTGCACTCACCGGCATCCTCGTGCTCGTCGCGGTGGTGTCGGGAGTCGGCAGCGTCATCGCCGGGCTGATCGCCGAACGACAGACCAGCGCCAGAGCGTTCCGGCTCGCGCTCCTCACGATCGGCCTCGGCGCTCTCCTCGTCGGAGTCGCCCCCGCTCTGCCGCTGCTGCTCGCCGCCTTCGTCGTCTATGGCCTCGGGGTCGGCGCGGTCGATGCCGGCATGAACATGCAGGGCGTCCGCGTCCAACAGGCATACGGCCGCAGCATCATGGCCAACTTCCACGGCATGTGGTCGGTTGCCGGCATCGTCGGCGCGTTGTACGCGTCGGGAGCCGCCAAGATCGACCTGCCATTCGCGATCTCACTGGTCGTCATCGCGATCGTCACCTGGCTGATCGCGCTGGCCGCCGCACCGCACTTCATCGAGGCACAGGAGCACGACGCCGGGCTGTCCGCGAAGGGACTCGACCTGCCGTGGCGGCCGATCCTGGTGTTCGGTCTGGTGATCCTGCTGTTCTACGCCGCCGACACCGGGATCCTCACGTGGAGCAGCGTCTACCTCAAGGACGCGCTGGACGCCACCAAGAGCGTCGCGCCGCTGGCCTATGGCGCGTACGAAGCGGGCGCCCTCATCTCTCGGTTCGGCGGCGACTTCCTGGTGCGGCGCGTCGGAGCTCCCAAGGTCGTGGCGGTCGGCACCTCGATCGGCATCGCCGGATTCGGGGTCGTGGTCACGGCGACCGCACCGGTCATGGCGATCATCGGCTTCTTCGTCGTCGGTCTCGGATTGGCCATCCTGGCGCCCCTTTCCTTCGCCGCCCTTGCCGGTGCGGTCCCGGCGGCGTCACTCGACGTCGCCATCGCCCGCATGAACATCGCCAACTACCTCGGCGCGATCCTCGGCGGCGGCCTGATCGGTGCGGCCGCCTCGGCGGATCACCTGCGCTGGGCATTCGTCATCCCACTGGTGCTGATCCCGATCGTCCTGCTGCTCGCGCGGTCGTTCCGTACGGCGGATCCGGCCGCGCTCGACGCGGTGTGAGCGAGCGGCGCCGGACATAAGTCACCCCACCATTCTCGGGGGGTGAAATGGTGGGGTGACAACAGGCGCCAACAGCCAGAAGCACATTGACCCTGCTCACACAATGCTACGCAACTGGTGGGCGAACGTTGAACGTTTTACTGAAATTACCGTGAGATCTTTCGCACTCCGCGGAATCTTGCCGCGAAATCAGTGGGAGAATCACCGTTGTGACCACGACTCTCGCTCCCGAACGACCCCGCCGCAGCAACACGCGGCGTGCTGTCACGGCATTCGGCGTGACCCTCGTACTGATCGGCGTGGCGCTCCTCGGCTACATCGCCTGGGAATACTTCGGCACCAACATCGTCTCCAAGCACAAGCAGGCCGAGGTCAAGCAGCAGCTCGTCAACGACTGGGGCAAGGGCCTCGACGGTGATGCGATCGGCCTGCTGCGCGTCCCGCGCTTCGGCGACAAGTACGAAATCCCGATCGTGAAGGGCTTCAGCGCAGACGCGCTGGCCCGCGGCGTCGGCTGGGACACCAAGAGCGCCCGCCCGGGACAGATCGGCAACTTCGCGATCGCCGGGCACCGGGTCACGCACGGCGAACCGTTCAGCAAGTTCCCCAAGCTGAAGCAGGGCGACCTGGTCTACGTCGAGACCCGCAAGGACATCTACACCTACCGGCTGCGCAACAGCGGCACCAGCATCACGGTCGACTTCTCGGTCGGCTGGCCGCTCCTGGCCGTGCCCGAGCCCAACGGCGAGGGGAAGCACCCCA
>JAWWPE010000319.1:0-4889 GCA_033850895.1 Nocardioidaceae bacterium
CGACGCGACGTCCTACACCTCCGAGATCCAGAAGATCAAGGACAGCAAGCCGGACGCGGTCATCCTGATCGCGTTCAACGAGACCACGAAGATCATCCCCGGTCTCCAGGCTGCTGGCATCGGTCCCAAGGACGTGAAGACCTACTTCGTGGACGGCAACACCGCCGACTACAGCAAGGACTTCCCGAAGGGCACTCTGAAGGGCGTCAAGGCGACCTACCCGGGCGCCGAGCTGAAGAGCGACTTCAAGACCCGTATGTTGTCCGTCAACTCCAAGCTCAAGGACTTCACCTACGGTCCTGAGTCCTACGACGCGACGATCATGTCGGCACTCGCCGCCACCGCTGCCAAGAGCGACAGCGGCAAGGCGATCGCCAGCCAGCTGCAGAAGATCTCGGCTGACGGCACCAAGTGCACGACGTACAAGGATTGTGTTGCACTGCTGAAGGACGGCAAGGACATCGACTATGACGGTGTCTCCGGCCCGGTTGACCTGAACTCGACGGGATCCCCGTCGAAGGCCACCATCGGCATCTTCCAGTACGGCGAGGACAACACCTTCAAGAACCTCGAATACGTCACCGGCGTGGTCGAGTAAGTACGCACAGCAACACGTAGCACCAGCACGACAAGGAGGGCCCCGGCTTCGGCCGGGGCCCTTCTTCGTGCGCTGCATCCAGGCTCGACGACGTCGACCACGCCGAAGCGCCCCCCATCCCGCGAGGATGAGGGGCGCTGGGTCGAAGCTGCGTCAGAGGGCCTTGGCGAGCGTGCCGAGGTAGAGCTCGATGACCTTCGGATCGTTCATCAGTTCGCGTCCGGGTCCGGTGTGCGCGTTGCGGCCCTGGTCGAGGACATATGCGCGGTCACAGATCTGCAGGCACCGTCTGGCGTTCTGCTCGACCATGACGACGGACACCCCGGCCGTGTTGATGCGCTTGGTCTGGACGAACACCTCGTCCTGGAGAGCGGGGGAGAGGCCGGCGGACGGCTCGTCGAGCAGCAGGACCGAAGGCGACATCATCAGCGCACGGCCCATGGCCACCATCTGACGTTCGCCGCCGGACAGCGACGACGCCCGCTGGTCCTTGCGCTCGCCGAGCCGCGGGAAGATGTCGGTGACGTACTTGAAGCGGTCCTTGAACTTCTTGGGGTCGAGGTACATCCCCATCTCGAGATTCTCCGAGACCGTCAGCGACGGGAAGACGTTGTTGGTCTGCGGCACGAAGCCGACCCCCGCCGCCACGAGCTGGTCCGCGCGCAGGTTGGTGATGTCCTTGCCGTTGAGCACGACGGTGCCCTCGTGGACCTTGACCAGGCCGAACATCGCCTTGAGCAGGGTCGACTTGCCGGCGCCGTTGGGCCCGATGATGCCGACCAGCTCACCCTCGTGACAGTGCAGGCTGGCTTCGTTCAGGATGTTGACGCCCGGGAGGTAGCCGGCGATGAGATTGTCGGCGCGCAGAATTGCACCCTCGGGTGAGGTGGTGTCGTCGACCATCAGCTGTTCTCCTCGTCCTGGGCTTCGAGCTCGGCTTCCGCGGCAGCGAGGATCTCTTCCTCGGTGTCGTGCGTGAGCTCGGCGTCGTGGTGGGCGCCGAGATAGGCGTCGATGACGGCTTGGTTGGCCATCACGGTGTCAGGCGGACCCTCGGCGACGATCTTGCCCTGGGCCATGACGACGACCCAGTCGGAGATGTCGCGGACCATGTCCATGTCGTGCTCGACGAACAGCACGGTGCGGCCCTCGTCGCGCAGTGACTTCACGTGACCCAGCAATGACTGCTTGAGCGCCGGGTTGACGCCCGCCATCGGCTCATCGAGCATGATCAGCTCCGGGTCGACCATCAGCGCGCGTGCCATCTCCAGCAGCTTGCGCTGACCGCCGGACAGCGATCCGGCGAAGTCTTCGTGCTTGGCGTCGAGCTTGAACCGGCCGAGGAGATCCATGGCGCGGTCGGAGTTCTCGGCCTCCTGGCCGCTCCACAGGGCGCGGAACAGGCTGGGCAGGAACTTCTCGCCGCGCTGGCCGGTCGCCCCGAGCCGCATGTTCTCGATCACCGTCAGGCGGGAGAGCACCTTCGTCAGCTGGAACGTTCGGACCATGCCCAGGCGTGCCACCTTGTAAGGGGGTACGCCGTGCAGGCTTTTGCCGTTGAACGTCCACGCGCCGGAGTCGGGCTTGTCGAAGCCGGTCAGCAGGTTGAAGAACGTCGTCTTGCCGGCGCCGTTGGGACCGATCAGTGCGGTGATCTTGCCGCGCTGGATCTCGAAGTGGTCGACGTCGACGGCGGTCAGGCCGCCGAACGTCCGGGTGACGCCGTCGGCGACCAGGATCGAGTCGGTCTTGGTGGCACGTGGTTCGGTGGGCTGCTCGGTGTCAGTGGGCATCGATGGCCAGCTCCCTTCGGTCTCCGAATATGCCTTGTGGTCGGTAGATCATGATCAACATCAGGATCAGGCCCAGGAAGATGAGACGCATCAGGCTGGCCTGATCGGACGTCATGATCGAAGCCGGGATCGCCGGATTGCTGCCGCTGGTCATCTTGTCGAAGAACAGGTCGAGGCCGTTGATGAAGAACCAGAAGATCAATGCACCGGCGACCGGGCCGAAGACGCGAGCGGCGCCACCGATCAGCATCACGGTGTAGATGAAGAACGTCGTGTCGGTCGCGAAGTCCGACGGAGCGACATTGCTCGTCGCCAGGCCCGACATGATGCCGGCCATCGCGCCGATCACGCCACCGAGCACGAGCGCCTGCATCTTGTAGGAATAGACGTTCTTGCCGAGGCTGCGTACGGCGTCCTCGTCCTCGCGGATGCTCTTGAGCACGCGGCCCCACGGGCTGCGCATGAGCAAGTAGACGAACCCGCACAGGAGCAACGCCAACGACCAGCCGACGATCATGATGAAGAAGTCGTACGACCGGAAGCTCAGGCCCAGGAAGTGGACACCGCCGCTCGGGACGAAGTTGAGCGTGCGCATGCCGTCGACGAATCCGTAGCGACCGTCCTGACCGCCGAACTGATCCTTGAGGGCGGCCGAGCCGATGACCTGGCGGATCGCCTCCGCGGCCGCGATCGTGGCGATGGCCAGATAGTCGGCGCGCAGGCGCAGCGTCGGGACACCGAGGACGAGGGCCAGCACGACGGCAGCCAGCAGGCCCACGATGATGCTGGGGAACAACGGCCAGTTCAGGTCCTGGATCAGGGCGCCGACGGCATAGCCGCCGACGAGCATGAACGCGGCCTGGCCGAAGTTGAGCAGGCCGGTGTAGCCGAAGTGGATGTTGAGGCCGATTGCCGCGAGGCAGTAGATGATCGCGCTGGGACCGATTCCCTGCTCGATGGCACCGGTGAGGACGTCTGACCAAGTCATGGCTGTCTCCCTTCCTAACCGACGCGCACTGCTCGACCGAGCAGGCCCTGGGGTCGAACGAGCAGGATCAACACCAGCACGACGAGTGCGGTGACGTACTTGAGCTCGGCGGGCAGGATGATCGAGGACATCTCGACGAGCAGGCCGACGATGATGCTGCCGACCATCGTGCCCCAAATCGTGCCGAGGCCGCCGAGGGTGACGGCCGCGAACACGAGCAGCAGGATCTTGTTGCCCACCTGGTAGTCGAAGCCGTTGGTCAGGCCCCACATGATGCCTGACATGCCGGCGAGGCCCGCCCCGACGATCCAGATCGTGCTGATGACCCGGTCGACGTCGATACCCGACGAAGCGGCGAGTGCCGGATTGTCCGACACGGCCCTGGTTGCCTTGCCGAGGCGGGTCTTCTGCACGGCCAGCGAGACCGCCACCAGGACGATCACGCACA
This sequence comes from Nocardioidaceae bacterium, assembly GCA_033850895.1. Classification (GTDB taxonomy): domain Bacteria; phylum Actinomycetota; class Actinomycetes; order Propionibacteriales; family Nocardioidaceae; genus Aeromicrobium. Next base: position 3,828 of record JAWWPE010000319.1, read on the forward strand.
CGACGGCGATGTAGAACGACTTGGGTGAGACCCCGACGGATCCGAGATTCCACAGCTTCCCAGCGGATACCCCGGTGTACTGGTGGTTGTCGGCGCCGAAGAAGTATTGGTAGACGTTGCGCAGGAAGATCGACAAGCCGATGCTGACGATCATCATGGCGATCAGGCCGGTGCCCTTGCCCCGCAACGGTTTCCACAGCAATTTGTCGTTGGCGAGGCCGAACACCGCCGACAGCACGATCGCCGCAGCTGCTGCAGGCAGGAACGTCCAGCTCAGGTGGTCCTGGAAGAAGAACGCCGCGAGCGCACCGAAGGTGATCAGCTCGCCGTGGGCGAAGTTGGTCAACCCGGTCGTACCGAACACGAGCGAGAGTCCGAGAGCCGCCAAGGCCAACAGCAGACCCAGGAAGATGCCGTTGACGCCGCTCTGCCCCACCTGCTCGATGATCGGGACGGAGTTGTCGACCGCCGGCCCGATCGCGTAGCCGATGCGTATGTTCGCGTCGGTCTTGATCAGGACCTTGTAGGACGTCTTCTTGGGATCGCGCAGGTCAGCGCCCTTGGGAAGCGTGTCCGTGTCGAGCTTGACGGTGATCGTCTTGCCGAGGAGGTCGATCGGCGTGCCGGGGAGCGTGATCGAGAAGTTGCCCTCCGCATCGCTCACCGCCTTGCCGATCTCCTTGCCACCCTCGTCGATGCTGATCGACACACCAGGGACCGGTTTGGCTGGATTCGTACGTGTGTCGGCAAGAGTGCCGTTGACGTCGATCGATTTGCTGTCCGCCATGGCCGGTGCCATCAGACCCGCGGCGAGACTGCACACCACGATCGAGAGCAGAACCGCTATCCGTCGGCGCACACGTGACTCCTGTCGCTGTTCATCTGGTGGACTATAGCCACTCGGGGAGTCACCTGCGTCACATTGGGGACTCGTACGTAACAGTTGGGTTTCGTGATAGGGAACCGCCGCTCAGTGCACCGCGATCGCGACCTGGCACAGCAGCGGGGCGATGACCAGGGCAGGCAACAGATCCGCGACCGGGATGACCTTGAGGTCGAGCA
>JAWWPE010000397.1:0-3443 GCA_033850895.1 Nocardioidaceae bacterium
GCCCTGCTCGAGTCGACCGGTGCCACCATCGAAAGACTGGCAGGATGCTGTGGTCTGGCCGGAAACTTCGGGGTCGAGAAGGGCCACTACGACGTGTCGGTCGCGGTCGCCGAACAACAGCTCCTCCCCGCGGTTCGTAACGCCGCACCCGGCGCGGTCGTTCTCGCTGATGGGTTCTCCTGCCGGACCCAGCTTCTTGATCTGGCCGACGTCACGGCCCTGCACCTCGCCCAACTACTCGCTCGCTGATCGGAAGACACCCCCATGGATCACCTGCTCGAGCTCGGCTCGGCGATGGCGCGCTTCGCCGAGCTCACCGGTGAGGCGACGGGCGACGAACAGGTTCCCGGTTGCCCGGACTGGGACTTCCGCGAGCTGGCGACGCATCTGGGCACGATCCACCGCTGGGCCGGCGCCATCGTCTTGAGCGGCCAGCGGGTCAAGCTGCCGCACCCGGTCGTGACCGAGCCTCTCGTCGACTGGTACGCCGGCACCGCGGCCGCGCTGCTGGCCGCACTTCAGGCGGTCAGCCCCGGCGAACCCGTGCCGAACTTCACCCATCTCAACGAGCGTGCTGACTTCTTCGCCCGACGCCAGATGCACGAAGCCACGATCCACACCGTCGATGCAGCCCAGGCCCTTGGGCTCGAGGAGGCCGAGTGGCAGGTGGCCCCGGAGATCGCGGCTGATGGTGTCGACGAGGTGTTGCAGGTGTTCTTCCCGCGCATGACCAGCCTGGGTCGCCGGCCGGACGTACGCTGCCGCATCCGGCTGGTCGCGACCGACACCGGGCAGGAGTGGGTCATCGCGCCCGGATCAAGCGATTCCTTGCCGCCGTTGCAGCTGCATTCCAGCTATCACTCGGATGCGACCGTGCAGGGCACCGCCGCCGATCTCTACCTCGGGCTGTGGCACCGGGTGTCCCGTTTCCGGCTCGATTTCGAGGGCACGGATGCCACCGCGCTGTTCGACGGTCCGACCACGCCCTGAGCAGGGCGTCAGGGCACGATCTCGATTTTGACCGGCCCCTACCCACCCGGTAGAGTTGGGGGCTGTGCCTGAAGTCTTCAGGCCGATGCGCGCATCCTGCCGGGTTTCCGGTGGCGAGTGCATCACGACTCATGACTCACGACAGTCAGAAGAAGGATGTTGTAGTGCCAACGATCAACCAGCTGGTCCGCAAGGGCCGCCAGCGCAAGGTCGTCAAGACGACGACCCCCGCGCTCAAGGGTTCGCCTCAGCGCCGCGGTGTCTGCACCCGCGTCTACACGACCACTCCGAAGAAGCCGAACTCCGCGCTCCGCAAGGTGGCCCGTGTGAAGCTCTCGAGCGGCACTGAAGTCACTGCCTACATCCCCGGCGAGGGCCACAACCTGCAGGAGCACTCGATCGTGCTCGTACGCGGTGGTCGAGTCAAGGACCTCCCCGGCGTTCGCTACAAGATCGTCCGCGGCGCCCTCGACACCCAGGCCGTCAAGGGCCGCAAGCAGGCTCGCAGCCTCTACGGCGCGAAGAAGGAGAAGAACTAATGCCTCGCAAAGGTCCTGCTCCGAAGCGCGCTGTCGAGACTGACCCCGTCTACGGGAGCCAGCTCGTCACTTCGCTGATCAACAAGGTGCTCGTCGACGGCAAGAAGCAGGTCGCCCAGCGCATCGTCTACACCGCCCTCGAAGGCACGCGTGAGAAGTCCGGCACCGATCCGGTCATCACCCTCAAGCGCGCGCTCGACAACGTCAAGCCGTCCATCGAGGTCAAGAGCCGCCGCGTCGGTGGCGCCACCTACCAGGTCCCGATCGAGGTTCGCGCATCGCGTCAGAACACCCTCGCCCTGCGCTGGCTGGTCAGCTACGCCGGTGCACGTCGCGAGAAGACGATGGCCGAGCGCCTCATGAACGAAGTGCTCGACGCGTCCAACGGACTCGGCGGCGCCGTCAAGAAGCGCGAAGACACGCACAAGATGGCCGACGCCAACAAGGCGTTCGCCCACTACCGCTGGTAACCCCAGCACTACTCACTTCTCGCCTCACGTAGGCGATGCTCCGTAACGAAGGAAGCGATCACACTCGTGGCAACCGAAATCACCACTGACCTCAAGAGGGTCCGCAACATCGGCATCATGGCGCACATCGACGCCGGCAAGACCACGACGACCGAACGCATCCTCTTCTACACCGGCATCAACTACAAGATCGGCGAAGTCCACGACGGCGGCGCCACGATGGACTGGATGGAGCAGGAGCAGGAGCGCGGCATCACGATCACGTCGGCCGCGACGACCTGCTGGTGGAAAGACAACCAGATCAACATCATCGACACCCCCGGGCACGTCGACTTCACCGTCGAGGTGGAGCGCAACCTCCGCGTCCTCGACGGCGCCGTTGCGGTGTTCGACGGCGTTGCCGGTGTCGAGCCGCAGTCCGAGACCGTGTGGCGCCAGGCCGACAAGTACGGCGTCCCGCGCATGTGCTTCGTCAACAAGCTCGACCGCACCGGTGCCAGCTTCGACTACTGCGTCAAGACGATCCGCGAGCGCCTCGGCGCCACCGCACTCGTCCTGCAGGTGCCGATCGGCGCCGAGGGCGACTTCATCGGCGTCGTCGACCTGATCGGCAACCGCGCGCTCGTGTGGCGCGGTGAGACCGCGATCGGCGAGGACTACGAAGTCGAGGAGATCCCGGCCGACCTGGTCGACAAGGCCGCCGAAGCGCGCGCCGAGATGATCGAGATCCTCGCCGACCACGACGACGAGATCGCCGAGCTCTACCTCGACGGTGCCGAGCTGACCCCCGAGATCCTCAAGCCGGCCATCCGGCGCGCGACCCTCGCCGCCAAGCTCAACCCCGTCCTGTGCGGCACCGCGTTCAAGAACAAGGGTGTCCAGCCCCTGCTCGACGCGGTCATCGACTACCTCCCGTCGCCGATCGACGTCGGCGCCATCACCGGCCACAACGCCCGTGACGAGAGCGTCAGCGACACCCGCGAGCCGTCCGAGGACGCGCCGTTCGCCGCACTGGCGTTCAAGATCGCGTCCGACCCGCACCTCGGCAAGCTGACCTACCTGCGCATCTACTCCGGACGTCTCGAGGCCGGCAGCACGGTCATCAACGTGACCAAGGGCCGCAAGGAGCGCATCGGCAAGATCTACCAGATGCACGCCAACAAGCGCGCCGAGATCGCCGCCGTCGGTGCCGGTCAGATCGTCGCCGTGATGGGCCTCAAGGACACCACCACCGGCGAGACGCTGGCAGAGCCCAACCAGCAGATCGTGCTGGAGTCGATGACGTTCCCGGCTCCTGTCATCCAGGTCGCGATCGAACCCAAGACCAAGAGCGACCAGGAGAAGCTCGGCACCGCGATCCAGCGGCTCGCCGAGGAAGACCCGACGTTCCAGGTCCACACCGACGAAGAGACCGGTCAGACGATCATCGCCGGCATGGGCGAGC
>JAWWPE010000425.1:0-7612 GCA_033850895.1 Nocardioidaceae bacterium
AAGGCGCAGATCCTCGACCACGTCTGGGACTACGACTTCGGCGGCCAGGCCAATGTCGTCGAGATCTACATCTCGTACCTCCGCAAGAAGATCGACTTCGGCGAGGAACCGATGATCCACACCAAGCGCGGCGCCGGCTACGTGCTGAAACCGGCAGAGTAGGCGTCGTGCACAAGGTCCTCCCCGCTTCGCTGACCGGCCGTCTCATCGTCACGGTGGTGGCACTCGTCGCGGTGGTGAGCATCCTCGTCTCGGTGACGGCGACGATCGTGATGAAGTCCTACCTCACCGATCAGCTCGACAAGCAGGTGAACGCGTCGCTGGAACGGGTGCAGTTCGTGATCCGTGGGCAGGTTCCCGGCCTCGACCCCGGCGACCGAGACACCGACAATCAACCGCCGCCGAACGCACGCGGCAACCGCGACGGCGTCATCAACGCGAGCTTTGACTCTGCTGGCGGACAAGGACTCGGCACCTCAACCACGGCTTCAGGAGGGGTGCGCACGCTCTCCAAGTCGGCGCTGGCCGCGCTTGCCGAAGTCAACCCGGGCAGGCACCCACACACCATCCACGTACCGTCGCTGGGGTCGTTCCGTGTGGCCGCAACGACGACGCCTGATGGACGAACACTCGTCCTTGGGGTCCCCACCCACGACGTCGACGAGACGATCCAGACCCTGATCTGGTGGGAGAGCTCGCTCGGTCTGGCCGGGATCGCGATCGCCGCGGTCGGGGGGCGCATCCTCGTACGGCGCCAGCTCCAACCGCTGCGGGATGTCGCGGCAACGGCACACGAAGTCACGGCAATGCCGCTGTCGACGGGCGAGATCGGCGAAACCGTACGCGTACCCGCCCAGCTGACCGATCCATCGACCGAGGTCGGTCAGGTCGGCGAGGCCCTCAACCAGCTGCTCGGGCACGTCGAGCAGGCGCTGGACGCCCGCCACGAAAGCGAGCAGCAGGCCCGGAAGTTCCTGGCGGACGCCTCGCACGAGCTGCGTACTCCTCTGTCGACGATCAAGGGGTATGCCGAGCTGAGCCGGCGCACCGGTCGCGAGGATCCGGACCAGATCCTGGCGAAGGTGGAGTCCGAGGCCGGCCGGATGTCATCGCTCGTCGAGGACATGCTGCTGCTGGCCAGGCTCGACGCCGGACGCGAGCTCGAGCTGCAGGACGTCGACCTCACCCGGTTGCTGGTCGAAGCGATCAACGACGCCAGGGTCGTGGCGCCCGACCACCACTGGGGCTTCGACGTCCCGGATGAGCCGATCGTCATCCGCGGCGATGAGCAACGACTCCACCAGGCGGTCACCAACCTGCTGACCAATGCGAGCCGTCACACCCCCGCGGGCACCACCGTCACCGGTCGCCTGCGGACAGAGGCCGACCATGTCGTGATCGACATCCACGACGACGGCCCCGGCATCGACGCCGAGATCCTGCCGACCCTGTTCGACCGGTTCACCCGCGGCGACTCGTCGCGCACCCGCGCATCGGGCGGGGCAGGGCTCGGGATGTCGCTCGTACAAGCCATCGTGCACGGCCACCGCGGTACCGCGACCGTCACCAGCGAGCCCGGCGACACGACGTTCACGCTGACCCTCCCTCGCGGCTGAAGCCTCACAGAAGGCCCACAGTCTGACCACACGAGCGAGCCAGAACGGGCCCGCATCGTGGCGGTATGAACCAGACACTCCTCGCGCCACCTGCGGCACCGCCGACCGTGGCCCACCCCGTCCAAGGCGGTCACGCCGCCCCTCCGACCCGGCTGAGTCGTTTCTGGCGCGGTCGCCCCGAGGATCCCGCGCTCATACGTCCGGCGCTGCTCGCCCTCCTGCTCACCACCGCCGTGCTCTACCTCTGGGACCTCGGCGCCTCCGGCTGGGCCAACTCGTTCTACTCCGCCGCCGTGCAGGCCGGATCCACGTCGTGGAAGGCGTTCTTCTTCGGCTCGTCCGACGCCGCCAACTCGATCACCGTCGACAAGACACCGATGTCGCTGTGGCCGATGGAGCTGTCGGCACGCATCTTCGGCCTGTCGTCGTGGAGCATGCTCGTCCCGCAGGCTCTGATGGGCGTGGGCTCGGTCGGGCTGCTGTATGCCACCGTCCGCCGCACGACCCGCAACGCGTGGGCCGGACTGTTCGCCGGCGCGATCCTGGCCTTGACCCCGGTGGCCGTGCTGATGTTCCGGTTCAACAACCCCGATGCGCTGCTCACCCTCCTGTTGATCGGCTCGGTCTACGCGACCCTGCGTGCCCTTGAGTCGCCCGAGCGGGCCGTACGCTGGCTCGTCCTCGGTGGCGCGCTCGTCGGCTTCGCGTTCCTGGCCAAGATGCTGCAGGCCTTCCTGATCCTTCCCCCACTGGCCTCCGTCTACCTCCTGGCCGCGAAGCCCTCGGTGGGCGTACGCCTGCGGCATCTGTTGATCGCGTTCGGATCGATGATCGCCGCAGCCGGCTGGTGGATTGCGATCGTCTCTCTCTGGCCCGCGTCCAGTCGCCCGTACATCGGTGGCTCGCAGCACAACTCGATCCTCGAGCTGACCCTCGGCTACAACGGGTTCGGCCGGCTCAGCGGGAACGAGACCGGCTCTGTCGGTGGCGGCGCGGGCAACGGCGGCGGCAACTGGGGCGCCACCGGCCTGTTCCGGCTATTCAACTCCGAGATCGGCGGCCAGATCGCCTGGCTGCTGCCCGCCGCCATCGCCCTGCTCGCCCTCGGCCTGTGGTTCCGTCGCTCGGCGGGCCGCACCGATCGCCAGCTCTCCGGCGTCATCGTGTGGGGCGGCTGGCTGCTCGTCACCGGCCTGACGTTCAGCTTCATGGCCGGCATCTTCCACGCGTACTACACGATCGCCCTGGCGCCGGCGATCGCCGCGGTCGTGGCGATCGGCGCGAGCCTGCTGTGGGAGCACCGCACGTCCCCCGTCGCGACCCTCGGCGGGGCGTTCGTCATCGCGATGACCGCGGCAATGAGCTACTCGCTCTTGGGTCGCAGCACCGATTTCGTGCCGTGGGTCGAGTACGTCGTGGTGATCGCGGGCGTCGCCGCGGCCCTGCTCCTGGTGCTGCACCGCTACCTGCCACGCCGGGTCATGGTTGCCGTCGCGTTGGCGACGGTCATCTCGATGCTGGCCGGCCCGGCCGCATACGCCGTCGACACCGCCTCGACACCGCACACCGGATCGATCCCGACCGCTGGTCCGAGCACGGGGGGCCAGGGGGGACCTGGAGGCGGCATGGGCCGACCGCCCGGTGGTGGCTTCACCGCGCGTCCCGGCCAGAACACAACAGGTCAGACGACTCAGGGTCGAACCGGCCAGGGCTCCACCGGCGGCCTTCTGACCGGCTCGCAGTCCACCAGCACGATCACCAAGCTGCTGCAGACCGATGCCAGCTCCTACACCTGGGTGGCTGCCGCGATCGGCTCCAACACCGCCTCCGGATATCAGCTGGCGGCCGGGCTGCCGGTCATGCCGATCGGTGGATTCAACGGCTCGGACCCGAGCCCGACCCTGGCGAAGTTCAAGCAGTACGTCGCGGACGGCGAGATCCACTACTTCATCGCCGGCGGCGGCAACGGTGGCGGTCCGGGGGCCTCGGGCGGCACCAGCAGCGCGATCTCCAGCTGGGTGGCCGCGAACTTCACCGCCAAGACCGTCGATGGCGTCACGGTCTATGACCTCTCGGGTGGCATCAAATGATCGGCAACCTGGCTGTCGCGCTCGGTCAGTCGACGATCGACGTCGAACGACCCGTGCTCGACATCGTGATCCCGGTCTACAACGAAGAGGCTGCCCTGGTGAGGTCGGTCGACACCGTTCGGGCTCATCTCAAGACGCTCGGTTACGGCTACCGGATCACGATCGCGGACAATGCGAGCACGGATGCGACGAGCCTGCTCGCGCACCAGCTCGCGCACCGCTACCCGGACGTACGTGTCGTCAGCCTGACCCGCAAGGGTCGGGGGTACGCGCTCAAGCAGGCGTGGTCGAGGTCTGACGCCGAGGTCCTGGTCTACATGGACGTCGACCTCTCGACCGATCTCAACGCGCTGCTACCGCTCGTGGCGCCGCTGTTGTCGGGCCACTCCGACCTGGCGATCGGCTCGCGGTTGGCGCCGTCGTCCCGCACGACCCGTGGCCCGAAGCGCGAGGTGATCTCGCGGTCGTACAACCTGCTGCTGCGGAGCACGCTTCGCACGCGCTTCTCGGACGCGCAGTGTGGCTTCAAGGCGATCCGTCGCGATGTCGCCGAGCGGCTGCTGCCGCTGATCGAGGACGACGAGTGGTTCTTCGACACCGAGCTCCTCGTGGTCGCCGAGCGGGCTGGGCTGCGCATCCACGAGGTGCCGGTCGACTGGGTCGACGACCTCGACAGCCGGGTCGACATCGTCCGTACGGCCGCCGCTGACCTGCGCGGCATGGGCCGGCTCGGCTGGGCGCTGCTGCGGGGCCGCGTCCCGCTCGCCGAAGTTGCTCAGACGCTCGGGCGGGCCAGCGCGCGCAGCGCCGGCGGGCGGCTCAGCGCCCAGCTCGTGGTGTTCGCCCTGATCGGCATCGCCTCGACCCTGGGCTACGGGTTGCTGTTCGTGCTGTTCCGGGGACACCTCGGCCCCCAGCAGGCCAATGCCGCGGCGCTCGCCCTGACGGCGATCGCCAACACCGCCGCAAATCGGCGGTTCACGTTCGGGTTCCAGGGCGGGACCCATGTGCTGCGGCACCAGGTGCAAGGTCTGCTCGTGTTCGGCGCCGGCCTGGGCATCACCAGTGGCACACTCCTCGCCCTGCACCGCGCCGACGGTCCGCACCACCCGCTCCAGGAGGTCGCAGTGCTCACGGCTGCCAATCTGCTGGTCACGCTGATGCGTTTCGTGCTGATGCGCGTCTGGATCTTTCGGACCGACAGGAGCTGACGGAACCGGGCAAGATGGTTGTCTCACCCCAGTTCTTGCACCAAGATCACAGAGGTGACGTTCAAGGCGCGCTCGTCGTGCTGGCACGACCGACAACGAAAGTGATGATCCATGGCTCAGAAACAGTCCATCCTCGGGCGCATCGGCCAGCTGACGCGCGCCAACATCAACGCGCTCCTCGACAAGGCCGAAGACCCCGAGAAGATGCTCGACCAGCTCGTACGTGACTACACCAACTCGATCGCCGAGGCCGAGGACGCCGTGGCCCAGACGATCGGCAACGTACGGTTGGCCGAGGCCGACTACGCCGAGGATGTCGCCGCCGTCAAGGAGTGGGGCGCCAAGGCGCAGGCAGCCTCGCAGAAGGCCGATCAGCTGCGGGCCTCCGGCAACGCCGCCGACGCCGACAAGTTCGACAATCTCGCAAAGGTCGCGCTGAGCAAGCAGATCGGCTTCGAGAACGAGGCCAAGACCGCAGCACCGCAGATCGCCGCGCAGAACGCGACGGTCGAGCAGCTCAAGACCGGACTGATCAACATGCAGGGCAAGCTGGGGGAGTTGCAGTCCAAACGTGACGAGCTGGTGGCTCGCTCCAAGACCGCAGAGGCGCAGGCGAAGGTCCAGGATGCCGTGTCATCGATCAACGTCCTCGACCCGACCAGCGAGCTCTCGCGGTTCGAGGAGAAGGTCCGCCGCGACGAGGCACAGGTCGCGGGTCACGCCGAGCTGGCTGCGTCCAGTCTCGACTCGCAGTTCGCCGAGCTCGAGGGCGACAGCACCGCGACCGAGGTCGAGGCGCGGCTCGCCGAGCTCAAGGGCGCAGGCGCGCCGGCAGCCGTTGAGGCTCCGGTCGCCCCGACCACAGAGGCGGCCGGATGAAGCTCAACGAGTCGTTCAGCTATTCGGGTTCGGACGTCGAGAGCGTCTACGCACTGATCACCGATCAGGAGTTCCGCACCGAGTCGTGCGCCAACCAGGGTTCGATGGACTACACCGTCACGGTCGAGCCGAAGGGCGACGGTGCCACGGTGACCGTGATCCGCACCCAGGAGGCCGACCTGCCCGACTTCGTCAAGAAGCTCACCGGCCGCACCGTCAAGGTCAAGCAGACCGAGGTGTGGAGCGGACCCGCCGGCGACGGCAGCCGCACGGCGGACGTCAAGGTCAGCATCATCGGTCAGCCGGCTGAAATGGTCGGCAAGGCCACGCTGCGCGCCGCTGGCGACGGATCGGAGTTCGACCTGAAGGGCGACGTCAAGGTGTCGATCCCGTTCATCGGCAAGAAGATCGAGCCGGAGATCGCCAAGGCCATAACGTTGTCCCTGCGCGAAGAAGTCGCGTACGGGATGGAACGCCTCTAGGACATTCACCCGGCGGTGTGCGTCGCGATCAGTGCTTCTGCACCTCGCGGAGCACGGCGTCGAGCTCTTGGGTGGCGTACCACGCGAGGTCTCCGGTGCCATCCACGTCGAGGTGGAACGACGCGATGTCGTCAAGGGTCAGCGCGTCGTCCGAGCCCTCGACATCGGCGGCCGCCACGACCGGTCCGTGTTGGGCGGCCTCCTCGAGCGCGGCGAGCTCGTCCTCTTCGTCCTCGGTCTCGGCGCGGAAGGCCGGTCCGGTGACGCGTACGCCATTGGCGAGCTGCTGCAGCTGGTCGGCATCGAGCGCGACGTAGATCCTCATGGGGCGCTCACTTCTTGGCTGGGCGCTGTCGGCCCCGCGGAGCACGCCCGCGACGCGAGTCGATCGTCTCGACGAGCTCGAGCAGGGCGTCCTCGATGCACTGGGCCAGCACGTCGACATCGGGCACCGCGTCGCGGTCGGCGACGATGCCGAAGAACACCTTGCCGGTGTAGGACGTCACGCCGATCGCGACGGCGCGGTTGCCGCTGAGCGGGATGCACGGGTAGACCTCGCTGACGACGTCGCCGGCCATGTAGACCGGATCATTCGGACCCGGCACGTTGGTGATCACGATCTGGTGCCCGCGGTTCTCCTCCGCGGAGGCCACCCGGGCGCCCACGGCGTGGAACGTCGAGGTCGCAAAGCCCGGAAGATCGGCCAGCTTGTTGGCGGCAACGGCGGAGCCGGTCTCGCGGTGGTCCTTCAGGGCGTACGACACCTGGTGGAGGCGTACGACCGGGTTCGACTCCCCCACCGGCAGGGACAGCAGGTGGCCGCGGACCTTCGAACCGAGCGAGGTCGGCAGGCCGTCATCAGCCACCACCGACATCGGGACCATCGCCCGGAATCTGGTCTTGGCCGTCACGGGTTCGGCCCGGGTCAGCATCCAGCCCCGGATGCCGCCGGTGATCGCGGCGAGGATCACGTCATTGACCGTGCCGCCATGCGCATCGCGCACCATCCGGAAGTCGTCGAGACTTGCCGCGAGAGACGCGAACTTCCGGTGGCGCGACAGCTCGGTCGACAAGATGCTGTGCGGCGCCTGGGCGTCGGATCCGATCAGCGGCAGACGCCGGGTGAGCCGTCCGAGGTTGCGTTCGGCGACCCGCAGCGCCTCGCCCGGGTGGCGCACGGTGTGACCGACCGAGTCGGCCACGAGTGCCGCGGGATTGGGTTCGGTGCGGGGACTCCAGTCGTCGTGCGGGATGTCGCGATCGTGCGCGGTCTCCTCGAGCAGCACCTGGGCGAGGTCAACGGTCTCCGAACCGTCGACGAGCGCCTGATGTGC
>JAWWPE010000021.1:0-6371 GCA_033850895.1 Nocardioidaceae bacterium
CGGGCGACTCACCAACGCCGCCGATCGCGTGGCTGCCTTGCGCCGGACCTGGAGTCCGTTGGCGATCCGGCCCGATGCCGACGACGCGATCAACGAAGGCCGGCGCCGGTCCGTCGAGGTCGCAACGACGCTGACCGCCGGCGCACCACGATTCGCCGGACCGGCCGCGGTCATCCACATCGACACCGGCACCAACCCTGCGGTAGGTGTCACTCCGTGGGGTCGGCTCGAGCTCGGCGGGGAAACCATCGACCTGATCGCCGCGGACCTGCCCACGACCCCCTCGATCGGCGGCGAGCTGGCGATCGTCGTACGACGGGCCACCGCCCACCCCAACGTCTGGGCGTGGATCCAGCAGCAGCTCGCCGACAACCCGCTGGCAGTGCTCATCGAGATGGGCTGGCCCGATCCGGCACTCGACGCCCAACCACGGGTGGTCCGTACGCTGGGTTGCGCCGCTGTGCTCGCCGACGCGCTCAGTTCCGCCATGACCGGAGCGCGGCGACGTGCCAACCCAGTCTCGAGCCCGACATGATGTCCCCACTCCCCGCGGTCCAGCACGCGATCGCCCACCCTCAGCTGGAGGTTCCCGCATGGAGATCGTGATCGTCCCGGACGACGTCGCCGCGGGTGAGCTCGTCGCCGATGTGTTGGCCTCGCACGTGCACGACGGGGCCGTTCTCGGGTTGGCCACCGGCTCGTCGCCGTTGCCGGTCTATCACGAGCTGATCCGTCGCCACCGCGACGAGGGACTCAGCTTCGCCGGCTGCCGCGCCTTCCTGCTCGATGAGTATGTCGGGCTCCCCCGCGCCCACCCGGAGTCCTATCACTCGGTGATCCGGCGCGAATTCGCCAACCTGGTCGACATCGATCAGGTCGACGGACCAGACGGCAGTGCCGCGGACATACCGGCAGAGGGAGCTCGCTACGAGGCAGCCATCGCGGAGGCCGGCGGAATCGATGTGCAGCTCCTCGGCATCGGCACCGACGGTCATGTCGGCTTCAACGAGCCCGGGTCGTCGCTGGCGTCACGGACGCGGGTCAAGACACTGACCCAGCAGACCCGCGACGACAACGCACGGTTCTTCGACTCGGTCGACGACGTGCCCCATCACGTACTCACCCAGGGTCTGGGCACGATCCTCGACGCCGGGCACCTGGTGCTGATTGCGACCGGCTCGGCGAAGGCGCAGGCGGTGGCCGCCGCGGCAGAGGGACCGTTGAGCGCGTCCTGCCCGGCGTCGATCCTGCAGCTGCATCCGCACGCGACCCTCGTGGTCGACGACAAGGCCGCGGCCGATCTCGTACGAGCCGACTACTACCGCTACGCCGCGGCCCACAAGCCGAGCTGGCAAGGGTTCTAGCTCCCCCGATCCGCAAGATTCGGCGGGGAACCAACCACCGGAGTCACGCCGTGGTTGATCCGCCGCCAGATCTGGTGGGGTCAGCCGAGGCGCTGGCCGGTTTCCGTCGAGAACAGGTGGATGCCCTTCGGGTCGACCGGGGCGAGGAAGACCTGCTCGCCCTTAGCCGGCGGCTGGCGCCAGTCGACACGCGCCACGATGGTCTGCGTGTCGGTGCCGGTGCCGCCGACGTCAACCCGGCCATAGACGTACGCATCGGCGCCGAGCTCCTCGACGACATCGACCTCGAGCTTGAGCCCGATCTCTGAGACCTGGAGGTTCTCCGGACGTACGCCCAGTGTCACGGTCTTGGCATCGGCGCTGGCGAGGGTGTCGCGCGCGACGGGCACGACGGTGTCACCGAAGCGCACACCGCCATCGGTGACCGGCAGCTCCATGAGGTTCATGCTGGGCGAACCGAGGAAGCCGGCCACGAACACATTGGCCGGGTGGTCATACATCTCCCGCGGAGCGTCGCACTGCTGGAGCACGCCGTCCTTGAGGACGGCAACGCGATCGCCCATCGTCATGGCCTCGACCTGGTCGTGCGTCACGTAGACGGTCGTGGTGCCGAGCCGGCGCTGCAGCTGCGCGATCTGGGTGCGGGTCTGCACGCGCAGCTTGGCGTCGAGGTTGGACAGCGGCTCATCCATCAGGAAGACCCGCGGCGAGCGTACGATGGCGCGCCCCATGGCGACGCGCTGGCGCTGACCACCGGAGAGCGCCTTGGGCTTGCGGTCGAGGTACTCGACGATGTCCAGCATCTTTGCGGCTTCGTTGACCCGCGTGCTGATGTCGGACTTGTTGGCGCCGGCGATCTTGAGCGCGAAGCCCATGTTCTCGGCAACCGTCATGTGCGGGTACAACGCATAGTTCTGGAACACCATGGCGATGTCGCGCGATTTGGGCGGGAGGTCGGTGACGTCCTGGTCGCCGATCAGCAGGCGACCCTCGTCAACCTCTTCGAGGCCGGCGAGCATGCGCAATGAGGTGGACTTGCCACAGCCGGAGGGGCCGACAAGGACGAGGAACTCGCCGTCCTCGACGAAGAGCTCGAGCTTGTCGACGGCTGGGCGTTCCTGACCCGCGAAGATTCGGGTGGTCTTGTCGAACGTTACTGATGCCATGCTGGTATTTCCCTTCACCGGCAGGTACGTGCCGGACGATCCGAGTGATGGGTTGTTGGTGCGGTGGTGCCCGGTCAGCATATCGTGATCTGGATCACGTACGGACGCCCCCGGCAAGTTGACAATGATTCTCAGTTAGTTGAGAATCATTGTCATGAAGAAGCCGATCGCCCTGCTCGGGCTGCTGCCACTCTTCATCCTGCTTGCCGCGTGCGGTGGACCGTCGAACACGAACGACGGGAAGACCCACGTCGTCGCGGCGTTCTACCCATTCGCCTACATCGCCGAGCAGGTCGGCGGCTCCTTCGTAGACGTGCAGAACCTCACCTCCCCCGGCGTCGAGCCGCACGACCTCGAGCTCAAGCCCAAGCAGGTCGGCGCAGTTCTGGATGCCGACCTGGTGATCTTCGAGACAGGGTTCCAGGCGGCCGTCGACCAGGCCGTCAAGCAGGCCAATCTGTCGGACCGCAAGAAGGTCGACGTCTCTCGGCTCGTCACGCTGAAGAAGACCGCCGACGAGCTGGCGGACCAGAAGGCCCACGGCGACGTCGTGGAGCACAACGACGAGCAGGATGCCTCCCGGGTCGATCCGCATGTGTGGCTCGATCCGGTCAACATGCTGAAGATCTCCCGCGCAGTGGTCAGCAAGCTGAGCGCGATCGACCCGGCCCACGCCGACGCATATGCGGCCAATGGCGCAGCGTTCGACACGAAGCTGACCGCGCTCGACTCGTCATTTCGTCGCGGGCTTGCCAACTGCCAGCGCCGACAAGTCGTGACGAGCCACGCCGCATTCGCCTACCTCGCCCAGCGGTACGGACTGCAGCAGGTGTCGATCGCCGGAATCGACCCCAACAACGAACCATCGGGCTCCCAGCTCGCCGACATCATCGAGCTGGTCGAGCGCCACCACATCACGACGGTCTTCACCGAGGACCTCGTGAGCCCCAGGATCGCCGATACGATCGCGCGGGATGCGAAGGTACGCACCGCGACGCTCAGCCCGATCGAGGGGCTGACCGACAAGACCGAGCACGACACGTACCTCACGCTGATGCAGCAGAATCTCGCCGCGATCCAGAAAGCCAACGGGTGCTCATGACCGATCCTGTCCTCATCCGCGACGTCAACATCGCCCTGGCCGGACGCCCGGTGGTCCGCGGCGCTGATCTGACTGTGCGCTCCGGTGAGTTCGTGGCGCTGCTCGGCAGCAATGGCTCGGGCAAGAGCACCCTGATGCGTGCTGCCGTCGGGCTCATCCCGATCCAGTCCGGCTCGATCGAGCTGTTCGGCACTCCCGTGCAGGACTTCCACGAGCGCCAGCGCATCGGCTACGTCCCGCAGAAGTCATCGGCCGTCGCCGGCGTGCCGTCGACGATCCGTGAGGTCGTGATGAGTGGACGCCTCGCGCGTCGGCGCTTCGTCGGGCTGGCGACGCGTGCCGACCGGGAAGCCGTCAACGACGCGATCGAGCTCGTAGGCCTGAGCGATCGCGCCCGGGATTCCGCTGCCCTCCTCTCGGGCGGCCAGCAGCAGCGCGTGATGATCGCCCGCGGGCTCGCCGGCGGCTGCGAGCTCCTGGTCATGGATGAACCCCTCGCCGGCGTCGATCAGCACAGCCAGGAAGTGCTGGCCGAGGTCTTCATGAGCCTGCTCGGCAGCGGCACCAGCATCTGGATGATCGCCCACGAGCTCGGCGCGCTCCGCCATCTGATCAGCGAAGCGGTCGTGCTCAAGGATGGCCAGGTCGTCTACACCGGCACCGAGGCCGGCTACGACGATCACCACGCCGATCACCATCCGCACCTCGGCGCACCGACGCGCCAACCCGGCGTCACGACCGAAGGGGCGTGGAACCCGTGACCACGATGTTGAGCTATCCGTTCATGCAGTACGCCCTGCTGGCCGCCCTCGTCACCGGCATGACGACGCCGGCCATCGGCACGTACCTGGTGCAGCGCAGGCTGGCACTGCTCGGCGACGGCATCGGCCACATCGCCCTCACGGGTGTCGCGCTCGGACTCCTCACGAACACCACTCCGATCGTCACGGCGGTCATCGTCTCCTCGATCGGTGCCATCGCGATCGAGCTGCTCCGCGCGTACGGCCACACCAGCGGTGACGTGGCACTTGCCCTGCTGTTCTACGGCGGCATAGCCGGGGGCGTGCTGCTGACCAACCTGGCCGGCGGCACGGCGGCCCAGCTCAACAGCTACCTGTTCGGCGCGATCACCACGATCTCGTCGACCGATCTGGTCCTCGTCTCGGCCCTCGGGGTGGTCATCCTCGTCCTGGCGCTCGGTCTCGCACCGCAGCTCTTCGCGGTGTGCCAGGACGAAGAGCACGCCCGCGTCTCAGGCGTGCCGGTGCGCCTCTACAGCATCATGATCGCCGTGCTCGCCGCCGTGACCGTCACCGTGGCGATGCGCACCGTCGGGCTGCTGATGGTCTCCGCGCTGATGGTGGTGCCGGTGGCGACTGCGCAGCAGCTGACTCGCAGCTTCCGCACCACGGTGGCTCTGGCCATGGCGATCGGCACAATTGCCGCCGTCTCCGGCGTGACGATGAGCTATTTCGTCGACACCCAGCCCGGTCCCACGATCGTCCTGCTGGCGCTCGGTGGGTTCGCGCTCGTCGCGCCCATCGGCACCGTGCTCAGGTCACGCCGCAACAGGCGAGCTGGGCAAGACACCGAAAGTAGGGTGCTGGCATGAGCGACGGTCTGGGCCGCAACACCCGCCAACGACGCGCAGTCATCGCCATTCTCGGCGACCTCGACGGCTTCGCCAGCGCGCAGGAGATCCACGACATCCTCACCCGGCGTGGTGAGTCGGTCGGCCTGTCCACGGTCTATCGCAGCCTGCAGTCGCTCGCCGACTCCGGAGAGGTCGACGCCCTGCGCAATGACGACGGTGAGGTGCTCTACCGCCAGTGCAGCGCAGGCCACCACCACCACCTGGTCTGCCGCAGCTGCGGACGTACGGTCGAGGTCGAGGGCCCGACCGTCGAACGCTGGGCCGACAAGATCGCCGGTGAGAACGGATTCCGGGACGTCGCCCACACGCTGGAGATCTTCGGCACCTGCGATGCCTGCGCCTCAGCGTCCTAGCCGCGGATGAGTGGCACGAAGCGATAGGACCCATGCTTCGTCACCTCGGGACTCCCCTCATCGTCGAGGCATACGCGCACCATCGAGCCGGCGACCGGTATGACCAGGATCCCGCCAGGCGCCAGCTGGTCCACGAGTTCTGGCGGCAGCGCATCACTCATCGCCGAGACCAGGATCCGGTCGAAAGGGGCGTGCTGCGGCCTGCCGAGCACGCCGGGCTCGGCTTCCTCGATGACCGCCCAGGACCGCTCGACGGTCGCGAGATTCCTTCGGCCGCGTTCGACCAGGTCCGGCACGATCTCCACGCCGACGATCTGCCCTCCGGGACCGACCAGGTGAGCGAGCAGTGCGGCCGTCCATCCCGACCCTGAGCCGACATCCAGTACGCGCTGAGACGCCCGCACGTCGAGCAGCCTCAGCATCTGTGCGACCGTCGACGGCTGGGAGCAGGTCTGTCCGTACCCGATCTCCAACGCCTGATCCCACGCCACGGCATGGCGCTGCCACCGTGGGAGGAAGAGCGCGCGCGACGTGGCCCGCATCGCATCCTCCACGACATCGTCCATCCAGGGACGGTACCCGCGATGCGGGAGCCCACGCGTCGCCCTCCTAGGCTGGACTCATGACGATCCGCCACGAGACCGGTGACCGGCTCACCGCGCAGGACGTCTACGACATCTGGCGGATCCGGGACGAGGTGTTCGCGTTCGAGCAGCACGTCGAGGACACCGA
>JAWWPE010000023.1:0-4050 GCA_033850895.1 Nocardioidaceae bacterium
CCTTGACGTCGTCGAGGCCGTGGTGATCGGCGTCGAGCACCTCACGAGCCGCCGAGATGTCGGTGTTGTCGTCGGTCTTGACGTTCCACGGCAGCTCGAGGACGGTGTCGAGCCAGGTGCGGAGGTAGCCCGCTTCGGGGTTCTGGTCGCTGCCCCGCTCGAGCTTGCCGACCTCGCGGAGCGCGGCCTTGCGTACGTCCTCGGGGAGGTCAGCCTCCTCGACGCGTTCGCGGTAGTCCTGCGTGCCCTCCGGCTCGTCGTCGCCGAGCTCCTTGCGGATCGCGGCGAGCTGCTGGCGGAGCACGAACTCGCGCTGGTTCTTGTCGATGCTCTCCTGGACCGACTCGGAGATCTTCTCGTTGACGTCGGCCTCGGTGAGGTAGTCGTGGGCCCAGCCGATCAGCAGGTGCAGCCGCGCCTCGACGTCGGGCGTCTCCAACAGCTCACGCTTCTGCTCGAGATCGAGGTATGACGCATAGCCCGCGGTGTCGGCGAGTGCGCCGGCGTCGGTCAGGCGCTGTACGGAGTCGATGACCTGCCAGGCGTTGCGCTTCTGCAGGATCGAGACGAGCAGTCCCTTGTACTCGGTGGCCAGCTCGCGGACCGTCTCGGTCGGCTCGACGTCGTCGATCAGCTCGGCCTCGACCCAGAGGGCCGCCCCGGGACCGGTCACGCCGCCCTGGATGTGGGCCCGCTGCTCAGCGCGGAGCACGGCTCCGGGGCCACCGCCGGGGAGACGGCCGACCTGCTGGATCGTGGCAACCACGCCGTGAGTGGCGTAGCGGTCCTCAAGGCGAGGTGCGACCAGGAGTCGGTCGTTGTTGCTGGTGCGGGCGGCATCGACAGCTGCCCGGGTGGCGTCGTCGAGCTCGATCGGAACCACCATGCCGGGCAGGACGACGACGTCCTCCAGGGCAAGTACGGGGAACTTCTGCAACGTGGTCATGCGGGATCTCCTGAAAGTTGAGTCTCCTGGGCTCAACTGTCGGCGGGCGGAGGTTGTTCCGGCGGACATGCGGTGTTCGCTGAGGGCGGATTCCGGGTTGACAAGGCCAATGTGAGCGTGAGAGGTTTGCAGCGCCAACTAGTTTGAGGATATGACCATGGACCGCAAGGCGCTCGAATCAGCCACCACCGCCAACTCCTATCTGCGCGGGCTGCTTGCGGTGCCGATCGCCCTGCTGGCGTTCTTGGCTGCGCTGGGCAATGCCAGCGTCGGGCCTTTCCGCCACAGCTGGGTCTTCCTCGTCGTGGTGGCGCTGCTCGCCGGCGCGTACCTGCTGATCAATCGCTACTACAACGACGCCTTCGGACGGGCCACCCCGTCGGCAGAGCAACAGAGTCGGTTGATCATCGCCACCGTGGTGAGCGTGGTGGTCATGATCGGTGTGTCGACCGTGCTGCGCAGTCATGCACCCTGGTCCCTCGACCTGCCGGTCAACGAGATCGCCGTCGCGTTCGCGTTGGTGCTGCTCGTCACGTTCGTCGCCGGCGGGGGAGTGCGGCTTCACCACGTGGTCATCCTGGGTGCCCTGGCCATCGCCGGACTGCTGCCGGTCTGGCACGGCGACGACCCGGGCAACATCGGCCTCGTCATGGCCGGTGTCGCCATCCTGCTGATCGGGATCCTCGACCACGTGCTGCTCGTACGCACGCTCGGCCCGGCCGTCACCGAGGACAGCAATGCCGGAGCCTGACGGCGACCTGTCCCTCGACCGGTTGATCCATGAACCCGGCCGGCTCGCGATCCTGACCGTGTTGTCGTCGGTCACCGACGCCGACTTCGTGTTCTTGCAGCGTACGACCGGGCTCACGAAGGGCAACCTCTCCAGTCACCTGACGAAGCTCGAGAACGCCGACCTGGTCGAGATCGTGAAGAGCTTCGTGCACAAGAAACCGAACACCAATGTCGCGCTCACCCCGGAGGGTCGCGAGCGCGTCGCCCGGCACTGGGAACAGCTCGAACGCCTGCGACGACTGTCAAAATCGTAGGAGCGCCTAGTCAGATCGAACCATGCGCGCGATATCTTGGATCGTGCCCGAATCGATCGACGATCACCTGGTCCGACGACTGAAGGAGTGGTCGTCCGCCGACCGCGGTGTCGGGGTCGAGGCGCACGAGTCGGGCAGGTTGCTGTCCTACTTCGACGCCCAGCTGCAGAGTCGCCACCTCGACCTGGCGATCCGCTGGTTGCAGACCCAGGGCGAGGCGTTCTACACGATCGGCTCGGCGGGCCACGAGAGCAATGCCGCCGTGGCGATGGCGTTGCGACCGACCGATCCGGCCCTGCTGCACTACCGGTCCGGCGGGTTCTACGCTGCGCGCGCGGCCCAGGTCGCCGGCTCCGCGGGTATCGACGACGTGCTCAACAGCGCGATGTCGTCGACCGCCGACCCGATCTCGGGCGGCCGCCACAAGGTGTTCGGCAGCGCCCGGCTCAACGTCATACCGCAGACGTCCACCATCAGCTCGCATCTGCCGAGGGCCTTCGGGTTGGCGTTCGCGATGGGTTGCACCGGATCCGGACGTGCCACCGGCGTCATCCCGCCGTGGCCGCTCGACTCGGTCGTGGTGTGCAGCTTCGGCGATGCGTCGTCCAATCACTCGACCGCCGTCGGCGCCCTGAACGCGTCCTCCTACATCGCCCACCAGGGCGCGCCGCTGCCGGTCCTGTACGTCTGCGAGGACAACGGGATCGGTATCAGCACCAAGTCGCCGGCCGGCTGGGTCGAGCGCTCGTTGAGCTCTTGGTCGAGCATCGACTACGTGGCGGTCGACGGCGCCAATCCGGTCGAGCTGCTGGCCAGGTCTGCTGAACTCGCCAACGTCGTACGCACCGAGCGGCGGCCGGCGATCCTGCACCTCAAGACCGTACGTTTCATGGGCCACGCCGGCTCCGATGCGGAGATCGCCTACCGCTCCACCCGCGAGATCCAGGGTGAGTACGCGAACGACCCGGTGCTCGCGACGGCGACGGTGCTGATCAATTCGGGCATCCTGACCCCGTTCGAGGCCCTCGGGCGCTACGAAGACATGCGCGCGACCGTGATGGAGCGGGCGAAGGCGCTCAGCGGCCCGCGACGCCTCGACAGCTCGGTGTCGATCACCGCACCGATCACCCGCCGGCGCCGCGTCGACCGGCCGACTTCGCCCTCGGCAGTCCGCCAGCAGGTCTTCGGAGCGAAGCTCCCCGAGGACGAGGGACCGTTGTCCCTCGGGCAGACCCTCAACGCTGCGCTCAAGGACGCCCTGGCGGCCCGCCCGGAGGCGCTGGTCTTCGGCGAGGACGTCGGCCGCAAGGGCGGTGTCTACGGCGTCACTCGCGGGCTCCGCAAGACATTCGGTGCCGCGCGGGTGTTCGACACCCTGCTCGATGAGCAGACCATCCTCGGCACCGCGCTCGGCGCCGCACTGGTCGGCTACCTGCCGATCCCGGAGATCCAGTACCTTGCATACCTCCACAACGCCGAGGACCAGCTGCGTGGTGAGGCGGCGACGTTGCGGTTCTTCTCCAACGGCCAGTACGAGAACGGCATGGTCGTGCGCGTTGCCGGCCTGGCCTACCAGAAGGGCTTCGGCGGCCATTTTCACAATGACAACTCGGTCGCGGTGCTGCGCGACATCCCCGGACTCGTGGTCGCCGTGCCGAGCCATCCGGCCGCCGCGCCGGCCCTGCTGCGTGAGTGCCTGGCGTTGGCCGACGAGGGCCGGGTGTGCGTGTTTCTCGAGCCGATCGCGCTCTACCACCAGCGCGATCTGCTCGACGGCGACGGGCTCTGGACCGCCCGCTACGCACCGCCCGAGGCGGGCATCTCGGGTTACGAGCTCGGCCAGCTGAGACTCTACGGCGAGGGTCGCGATGTGTTGCTCGTGACGTTCGGCAACGGCGTACGCATGAGCCTGCGGGCCGCTGCCGAGCTGGCTCGGACCGGTGTGGAGACGACCGTGCTCGACCTCCAGTGGCTGGCCCCGCTACCCCGCGAGGAGCTGCTGTTGGTGGCCGACGAGTTCGATCACGTCGTGGTCGTCGACGAGACCCGGGAGAGTGG
>JAWWPE010000148.1:0-4298 GCA_033850895.1 Nocardioidaceae bacterium
CAGGCGATCGTGTTCTTCTTCGCGCTGTCAGGCTTCCTGATCTTCCTGCCCTTCGTGCGCCGGTATGCCGCCGACGGACACCTCCCGAGCATTCGGCACTTCGCGGGCCAGCGGATCCGACGGGTCTATCCGGCGTACGTCGTCACGTTCCTGATCGCGAACTTCGTGTTCGGCGCGGTCTTCCTGACGAATGCTGTCGAGACCGGGCGACCGCCGACGGATGCCGGGTCCGGGCGCATCACCGATCCACTACGCCTCCTCGAGCACCTGACGCTGGTGCAGAACTTCATCCCGACCGAGCTGCAGACCGGCAATAATCCGTCCTGGTCGCTGACCACTGAGCTGACGTTCTATCTCGTGCTCCCACTGCTGGCGCTGGGGATGTTCGCCGTACGTGCTCGTGGCCACCGCGCACGGATGGTGATCGCTCTGGTGCCCGGAGTCCTGATGCTCGTGGCAGGCGTTGTCGGCAAGCTCTGGGCTCGCAGCATCCAGGCCGGGCACCCGCACCTGACGTCGGAGACCGCCGAGTTCGGCTCCAACGGAGTATCAGTGCTGTCGCGGAGCCTGTTGGGGCTGGCCGACAACTTCGCGTTCGGGATGATCGCCGCAGTGCTGTTCGTCTGGATGGAGCGGGGACACCTCGGCAGGTTGAGTCCAGCGGTCGTGCGGGTGGTCTGTCCTGTGGTCTGGGTCGCCAGCCTGCTCTGGGCCGTGCACCTCGACGCGACCGGGTCGCGATTCATCGGCACGTTCATCGCGTTGTCCGCCGGCGCCTACCTGCTGTTCGTCGTCGAGCCCGCCGCCCGCGGCCGGATCTCGAAGGTCGGCGCCTTGGTCGACGTCCGGCCGCTGTACTTCGTCGGGCAGATCTCGCTGAGCATCTATCTGTGGCACTTCCCGGTCATCCTCCTGGTCTCGCGGTTGGGCTGGGGCGGGTCCGACACGATCATCGGCGGCGTGTGGTCATTGCTGCTCGTCGGCGCGGTCTCGATCGCGCTCGGCGCGTTGACCTACCGGCTGGTCGAGGTGCCGGGAATGCGGTTCGGCCGACGCGCCCGAGCGGGTTCGGGCGTCGCCGCGTGAAGAAGACAGAGGAGCGCGACAGCATCCCGGCACTGACCGGCATACGTGGAGTGCTTGCCCTATGGGTCGTGCTGGCTCATCTGTACGAGCCGGTCCTGCTGCAGTTCCACGTCGCCGCCCGGTTCGAGAAGCCCGCCCTCGGTGCCAGCCTCGTGGTCGACACCTTCTTCCTGCTGAGCGGCTTCATCATCACCTACGCGTACGCCGACCGGCTGAGTCGCTTCACCTGGGCCGGCACGGTCGACTTCTGGCGTCATCGGTTCGCGCGCATCTATCCGGTGCACTTCGTCGCGGTGGTGGTCTTCGTCGGATTCGGGCTGCTGGCCCTCTCGCTACGGCAGCCGCCGATCGCCACGTACGTGATGCACGTCGGCAACATCGTGCGCAACCTGTTGTTCCTGCACACGATCCACGGCGGCATCGCGATCGATCCGCCGGCGTGGTCACTGCCGGACGAGGTCGTCGCCTACCTGACCTTCCCGGTGCTGGTGCTCGCGATCGTCCGCATCAAGCGACCCACGACGGCGTTCGTGCTCGCCGCCGTGGTCGCCATCGCCGGAGCCTGGATCATCGCATCGACCTACACCGACGACTTCGGCTTCACGACCTACAAGCTGTCGTGGATGCGCGTGGCATTCACCTTCCCGGTCGGCTGCCTACTGAGCCGCGGTTGGATGCTCCTGGGCGATCGCCGCAAGTCCCGCCTCTGGGACGCGGTCGCCGCCATCGGCCTCGTGGGGGTTGTCGTCGCGATCCTGCTCGGCACCCCGCATCCGGGCTTCTATCTCCCCCCGGCCGCGATCCCGTTCCTCGGGCTCATCGTGATCGGTTGCGCTGGCGCGACCGGAGTCGTGCGCCA
This sequence comes from Nocardioidaceae bacterium, assembly GCA_033850895.1. Lineage (GTDB taxonomy): Bacteria > Actinomycetota > Actinomycetes > Propionibacteriales > Nocardioidaceae > Aeromicrobium. The sequence continues at coordinate 1,946 of JAWWPE010000148.1, forward strand.
AGCGCTCGCAAACCGGCTGGTCATGTGGGCAGGACGTATCTCGTACTCCGTCTACATGACGCACTACCTGATCGTGCTCCTCTACGTGCAGCTGCTCGTCCACACCAACATCCCGACCTCGTCGCCCGGCCTCAAGGTCTATTGGTTCCTGGCGACCGTGACCGCGATCTTCATCGTCGGCGCCGCGTGCTACCGGTACGTGGAGGAGCCGGCTCGCCGGGCGATCGGTCGCCGTCGACCGGTCACCGCTGCCCAGACCGACGCGGCCGAGCCGCCACTGGCTGAGCCGCCATTGGTCGAGCTGCCCCTCGAGATCAAGCCGCTGACCGGGATCCGGGCGATCGCCGCCGGGTGGGTCGTGGTGCTCCACTTCTACTTCGGCATCCTCGTGGTGTTCTTCCCGGCCACCAGCCGCGCGGTGCAATGGGCGGCCTCCGGGAGCTTGGGCGTGGACCTGTTCTTCGTGCTCAGCGGATTCGTGCTGACCCACAACTACCTCGGAACGATCCGGCCACGACTCGTCGGGCGGTTCCTCGCCCTTCGGCTGGGCCGGATCTATCCCGTCCACCTGCTGATGATCGTGGCCTATCTGGTGCTGGTGTGGGCGACGCGCAACCGGGCGCATCCAGTCGTCGACCCCTCTGAGTCGAGCTTCGGCAACGTCGTACGCAATCTGCTGCTGCTCAACGCCTTCCCGGGTGGCTCCTCGCTCAACGGACCCTCATGGTCAGTGTCGCTGGAGTTCGCCGCGTACATCACGTTCCCGGTGATCGCCTATCTGCTGCTGCGGTTGCGCCGCCCGCAGACGGCTTTCACCCTGGCGGTCGCGTGGCTGCTGATCGGCACGACCACCATCGTCGTGATGTACACCAACCACTTCTCCTTCATCGCCTATCAGTTCTCGTGGCTGCGGATCGCGACGGCGTTCCCGGTCGGTTGTCTGCTCAACGTCGGGTGGCGACAGCTGCAGAGCGGCCGACGCGGCGTCTGGTGGGACTGGGCGGCCGTGCTCGGCGTGGCCGGCATGGTTGCCAGCATCATGGCCACCCCGTTCGTCCTCGGCGACTTCTATCTGCCGGTCTCAGCCATCCCGATGCTGGCGCTGGTGGTGCTCGGCTGCGCGGGGTCCACGGGATTCGTGAGCAGGTTCCTCTCGAGCGCGCCGATGCAATGGGGCGGCCGCGTTTCGTACTCTCTTTACATGACCCACTACCTGACGCTGATCGTCTTCGAGCTGGTGGTGTTCAATCACGTCAAGGCGTCGTCCGACCTGGTCCAGGCGCTCGTGCTGATCGCCGCGCTCGCGGTCACCCTGGCCGTCGCCGCTGTCGTGCACCATCTCGTCGAGGAACCCGCTCGTCGAGGAGTGCGCCGATTGGTCGACCTGCGTCGGCCGGCCGCCGTCGAGAGCGTTGCGCATGGCTGACCGACCCCAGGTCGCGATAACCCACGACTACCTCACCCAGCGTGGCGGAGCCGAGCGAGTCGTGCTCGCCATGGCGGCCGCCTTCCCGGACGCGCCCATCTACACGACCCTGTTCGAGCGACACGACACGTTCCCGGAATTCTCCACGATGGATGTGCGCACCTCTTGGATCAATCGGATCCCTTTGCTGCGCCGGCACCACCGATTGGCGCTGCCACTGCTGCCCTTCGCCTCGTCGCGGCACATCGACGCCGATGTCGTCCTGGTCAGCAGCAGCGGTTGGGCGCACGCGGTGCGCACCGACGGTCACAAGGTCGTCTACTGCTACTCACCGGCACGCTGGCTCTACCAGTCCAAGCGCTATCTCGGCGACAAGCCCTCGCGCCTCGAGGGGATCGTGCTGGGAGCGCTCCGACCGTTCCTGATCTGGTGGGACAGGCGGGCGGCGCGGTCGGCCGACGCATACCTCACGATCTCGAGCATCGTGCAGGACCGCGTGCTCACGGCGTACGGCCGTTCCTCGACCGTCCTACCCGCACCGCGCCCCGACACCGTGGACCGCGCACCCGAGGAGATGCCTGCGGTCAAGGAATGGCTCGGCGGCCGCCCGTACGAGCTGTGCATCTCGCGGCTGCTTCCGTACAAGAACGTCAGCGCGGTCGTCGAAGCGTATGCCAGCGAGCCTGGCCGTCGACTGATCGTGGTGGGCCGCGGCCCTCGAGCGGCCGCGTTGCAGGAGCAGTCGACCGACAACGTCATGATCATCGAGAACATCGCCGACGGGGAGCTGGCCTGGCTGTACGCCGGGTCGACCGCGCTGATCGCGATCAGCTACGAGGACTTTGGGCTGACCCCGCTGGAGGCGGCGGCGTTCGGCAAGCCCTCGATCGTGCTCCGCTGGGGCGGTTTCATCGAGACGATGGTCGA
>JAWWPE010000153.1:0-5637 GCA_033850895.1 Nocardioidaceae bacterium
ACCACCGCTACTCGCTGTCGGATGCCGTGATGGCCAAGGACAACCACCTCGCGGTCATCGACGACATCACCGCAGTGCTCAAGCAGGCGAAGGCAGACCTGCCGCACACGACCCACATCGAGGTCGAGGTCGACCGGCTCGACCAGATCGATGCGGTGCTGGCGTCGGGCGCAGTCGGCACGATCATGCTCGACAACTTCTCCAACGACGACCTGCGGGCCGCTGTCGCACAGATCGCTGGTCGAGCCCTCGTCGAGGCCAGCGGCGGCATCACGCTCGAGACGATCGGCGACATCGCCCGCTCGGGGGTCGACCTCATCTCGGTGGGTGCCCTGACCCACAGCGTCCGGGCACTCGACCTCGGACTCGACATCACGGTCTCGTGATCTACCTCGACGAAGCCGCCACGACTCCCTTGTCACGGGAAGTCTTGGAAGCGATGTGGCCATTTCTCAGCACCGAGTTCGGCAATCCGTCGAGCCATCACGAGGTCGGCGAGGCGGCGCGGCGAGCGCTCGACCGGGCCCGCGCTGACGTGGCCGGGGTGCTGGGTGCCCGAGCGGCAGAGATCACGTTCACCTCCGGCGGCACCGAGTCGGACAACACGGCGATCAAGGGCATAGCTCTGGCGGCGCCGAGGGGGCGGCACATCATCGTCTCGGCCGTCGAACATCCCGCCGTGCTCGAGTCGGCCGAGTTCCTGGGCCGGCTGGACTACGACGTCACGGTCCTCGGTGTCGACCGCGCGGGGATGGTCTCGCCCGAGGAGCTCGCCGCGGCGCTGCGGGATGACACCACCCTCGTCAGCATCCAGTACGCCAACAACGAGGTCGGCACGATCCAGCCGATCCAGGAGCTGGCGGCGGTGGCCGCTCATCGCGGAGCGCCGTTCCACACCGATGCGGTCCAGGCGGCGGGCTGGCTCGACCTCGACGTCGCCGCCCTCGGGGTTCAGGCCATGAGCATCTCGGGCCACAAGATCGGCGCGCCGAAGGGTGTCGGCATCTTGTACGTCGGGCGCCGCACGCCGTTCGAGCCGTTGATCCACGGCGGCGGCCAGGAGTCAGGGCGCCGCTCGGGCACCGAGAATGTCGCGGCCGCGGTCGGCATGGCCGCCGCGCTCACCCATCCGTCGGACAGCTTCGAGGCCACGGTCGGTCGCCGGGATGCGTTCATCGCCCGCGTGCTTGCCGACGTGCCCGGTGCCGTGCTCACCGGCCATCCGACCCAGCGACTCCCGGGCAGCGCCTCGTTCGTGTTCCCCGGCACCAGCGGGGAGGCGATCCTGCTCGAGCTCGAATCCCGCGGGATCGTCTGCTCCAGCGGTTCGGCGTGCGCTGCCGGCAGCGATGAACCGTCTCACGTACTCACCGCGATGGGCTACGACGGCCCGACCGCTCAGACCGCGGTCCGCTTCACCTTCGGACGTACGACCACCGCCGACGACCTCGAGGTCACCGCGACCGAGCTGACCGCCGCAGTCGGCCGCGTCGCCAACCTCGGCTCGGCGACCTGACTCAGGCCAGCGAGGCGAGCCAGGCGTCGTGCAGGTCGGAGTAGCGACCTTCACCGCTGGCGATCAGGTCGGCGGGTGTGCCGTCCTCGACCACCGTGCCGTGCTCGAGCACGAGCACCCGGTCGGCGATCTCGACCGTCGACAGGCGGTGGGCGATGATGATCGCCGTCCGGCGAGCCAGGATCGTCCGCAGTGCGCGCTGGACCAGGCGTTCGCTCGGCACGTCGAGCGATGACGTCGCCTCGTCGAGGATCAGCACCGCCGGATCGGCCAGGAAGGCCCGCGCGAACGCTACGAGCTGGCGCTGTCCTGCCGACAGCCGCCCGCCACGTGACTCGATCTCGGTCTCGTAGCCCTGCGGCATCGCCTCGATGAACGTCGAGGCACCGATGGCCTCCGCGGCGTCGTGCACCTGCTCATCAGTCGCATCGGGGCGGCCGAAGCGAATGTTGTCCGCGACGGTGCCGGCGAACAGGAAGTTCTCCTGGGTGACCATCACGACGTTGTGACGCAACGTCTCGTCATCGAGCTCGCGGATGTCGACGCCGTCGAGCTGCACACGGCCGATCGTCGGGTCGTAGAAGCGCGACACCAGCTTCGCGATCGTGGTCTTGCCCGCGCCGGTCATGCCGACCAACGCAACGGTCTGACCTGCGGGGATGTCCAGATCGAGCGAATCGATGACCGGGCGGTTCTCGACGTATGAGAAGGACACCCCGTCGAGGGTGACCCGGCCGTCGGCTTCGTCGAGGCGGGTCGGACTCGCCGGATCGCGGATCTCCGGCTCCTCCTCGAGCACGCCGGACAGCTTCTCCAGTGCGGCGCTGGCCGACTGGAAGGTGTTGTAGAACTGGCTGATGTCCATCATCGGCTCGAAGAACTGTCGCAGGTAGATCAGGAACGCCGCGAGCACGCCGACCGTGACCTCGCCGTGATAGGCGCGGTAGGAGCCGACGACCAGCACGAGGCCGATCGTCACGTTGCCGATCAGCTTGATGCCCGGCATGAACAGGCCGATCAGCCGCCAGGCGTCCTCGTTGGCGTCGCGGTTGTCGTCGTTGACCTCGTGGAAGATCTCCTCGTTGCGGCCCTCGCGACGAAACGCCTGCACGGCCTTGATGCCGGTCATCGACTCGACGAACTGGACGATCAGGGCGGCGATCGTCGTACGTGTGCGGCGGTAGTAGATCGCCGAGCGCAGCCGGAACCACCGCGTGATGAGGTAGAGGAACGGGAACGACAAGAGCGCGATCAGGCCGAGCTCGACGTCGAGCACCAGCAGCAGCACGGCGGTGCCGAACAGGGTCAGCGCAGCGGTGATGAGCCCGTCGAAGCCGTTGTCGAGCATCTCCTGGATTGCGTCGACGTCGGACGTGGAGCGCGAGATGACCCGACCGGACGTGTAGCGATCGTGGAACGCCGGCGTCAGGGTCTGGAAGTGCTTGAAGACGCGACGGCGCAGCTCGAGAAGGGTTTGCTGGCCGATACGCCCTGACAGGATCAGGAAGATCAGCCGGCTGGCGGCCTGGATCGCCACGATGACCAGCACGACGGCGACGATCAGCAGCAAGGTGTGGTTGCCGTCGCCGCGCTTGATCGGCGGAATGCCGGAGTCGATGCCCTCCTTGACCAGGAACGGGATCGCCAACCGGGCCGCGTTCTCGACCAGGACGACCGCGAGCACGACGAGCAGGGCATTCTTGTGCGGACGCAGCAACGACCCGAGCAGCCGTCGTGAGCGATCTCGCAGGATCAGCGAGGTCTTGACCGAGACCTCGTCCATCGTCTCAGCGGCAACTCCGCGCCAGTCCGATGTCGGCTCCTCCGCCGGCTGCTCCGCAGGCAACGTGTCGGTTGTCGTGCTCATGAGCGCACCACTTCCTCCGAATCGGCCGCGAGCAGTTCGCGGTACGCCGGCACGGTGGCCATCAGCTCCGAGTGCTGGCCGATGTGCGTGATGGTGCCGCCCTGGAGCAGCGCCACCTTGTCGGCGAGCTGCACCGTCGACGCGCGGTGAGCCACGATGATCGATGTCGTGGACGCCAGGACGGTGCGAAGCGACTCCTCGACCAACGCCTCGGTGTGAACGTCGAGTGCGGAGAGCGTGTCGTCGAGGATCAGGACGTGCGGCCTGGCGACGATGGCTCGGGCCAGGGCAACCCGCTGGCGTTGCCCTCCCGACAGCGACATGCCCTGCTCACCGATCCGGGTGTCGAGTCCCCAGGGCAGGTCGTAGACGAACATCGCCTGGGCGATCTCGAGACCCTCCCGGATCTCCTCGTCAGTGGCGCCTGGTCGGCCCAGCGCGATGTTCTCGCGCGCGCTCATGCTGAACAGGGTGGGATCCTCGAACGCCGTCGCCACGATCGTGCGGAGCGACTCCAGCGTCAGGTCGCGTACGTCGACACCGTCGACCAGAACCCGACCGCCGGTCACGTCGCGGAGGCGGGGGATCAGTGCGGTCAGCGCGGTCTTGCCGGACCCGGTGGCGCCGACGATCGCGATCGTCTCGCCGGGTGCGATGTCGAGGTTGATGCCGTGCAGGGTGGGTTCGTCGGCGTCGGGGAACATGAAGTCGACGTTCTCGAGCTGCACGTGACCACGTGGGTCTGCGACGGTCTGGTCACCGCCGACGATGGTCGGCTTGGTGTCGAGGATCTCCAGGACACGGTCGGCCGCCGTCATCGACTCCTGGGCCATCGCGAGGATGACGCCGAGGGACTCGACCGGCCAGACCAGGCTCAGCATCAGGGTCACGAACGCGACGAGGGTGCCGAGCGACAGATCGCCGTCCCCGACCGCGAGCGCGCCGAGCAGCAGCACGACGACGAGGGCGGTGTTGGGCAGCACTTCGAGGAACGTCCAGAACTTCGCGGCCAGACGTACCTGCTGCATCTCGGACTCGTAGAGCCGCTTCGCGCGCAGGTCGTACTTGTCGAACGCATAGCGGCTTCGGCCGAAGCTCTTGATCACCCGGATGCCGAGCGCCGACTCCTCGACCTGGGTGGCGATGTCGCCGCGCTGGTCCTGCACGCGGCGGGACACCAGGACGTACCGCTTCTCGAACGACATCGACGTGTAGATGATCGGCGCAGCGGCGACGATCACGACGAGTCCGAGCGGCCAGTAGAGGTGCATCAACAGGGCGGAGGTCAGGATCAGCTGGATCACGTTGGTGACCAGGAAGATCAGCCCGAATCCGGAGAACCGGCGGATCGTCGACAGGTCACTCGTGACGCGCGACAGCAGCTGGCCGGACTGCCAGCGGGAGTGGAACTCCATGGGCAGCTCGTTGAGGTGCTGATAGAGATCGCCACGCAGCTTCATCTCCATGCCCATGACGGCGGGGGCCTGGAACCAGCGACGTACGAAGATCAGGAACGCCTCGAAGATGCCCAGACCCATCGCGATCGATCCGAGCCGGACGATGCCGGCCGAATCGTGATCGTGGATCGGCCCGTCGACGATCGCGCGGGTCACCAGCGGGATCAGCAGGCCCACGATGACGGCGAGCAGCGCCGCGGCCAACATGACGATCAGGCTCCACATGTGCGGGCGCAGGTAACCGCGCAGGCGCCACAACGACGTACTGCTGCGGGGTGCTGCTTCGGGGGACAGCGGCTGGGTGACGGAGGCAGGTGGCATGCGGGTGGTGAGGCTCCTGGGGACAGAGTTCTGATGAATTCGGTTGCGCTTGGGAACTGTCCAACTTACGCCTCGACGCGACGAGGTGGAAATCAAGACAGGTTGCGATTCGACAACCTGAACTCAACTTGAGGTCAAGTTGGATGCCCGGCCACCTACCGGAATTTCACGCTGTTCACGATTGGTTCGGCCACCCTGCCCGCCTCGGCGAGGGTCTCGCCGGGCGTCTGGATCAACAAGAGGTAGCTTTCGCCGTTGTGCGGGATCGGGAAGAAGAGCCGGCGATAGCTCTTGCTCTGGTAAGTGCCTGGACAGTCGTAGACCAGCGTTTGGTGGAGTCGAGTGCGCTTACACTCGACGCCGGTGTCCGCCAAACCTGTGACCGTGAAGACGGCCTCATCCTCCGCCTTCTGCTCGCCGTCGAATTTGCTCACCAGGAGCTGGTCGACCCGGTCCGAGCCCTGCGCGACGAGAAT
>JAWWPE010000181.1:0-9442 GCA_033850895.1 Nocardioidaceae bacterium
GGCGGCAATCTCGCCTCCCCTCGCTGCCGAGATCTACGGCCTCGACGTGCTGGCCACCGACGTCGAGGACGAGGACCACAACACCACCCGGTTCGTCGTGCTCTCTCGGGAGCCCGTGCAGGCTCCCGCCGGCAACGGCCCGACCGTCACGAGCTTCGTGTTCAACGTCCGCAACCTGCCGGCCGCGCTCTACAAGGCCCTGGGCGGGTTCGCCACCAACGGCGTCAACATGACCAAGCTGGAGAGCTACATGGTCGACGGCACGTTCACCGGGGCCACCCAGTTCCTCGCCGAGGTCGACGGCCACCCCGACGATCTCCCGCTCAAGCGCGCGCTCGAGGAGCTCACGTTCTTCACCACCGATGTCACTCTGCTCGGGGTGTATCCGGCGGATCCGTTCCGGGCGCTGTCATCGTGACGGCATGAAGGTGCCCGATCTGAGCTGGCCGATGAACGTACCCGTCCTGAGCGACGGGGTCGTCACGCTGCGCGCCCACACACCGGCCGACCTCGACGAGATGGTCGTGATGGCAACCGATCCGGCGATGATCGAGTGGACCGCGATCCCCACGCCGTACTCCCGCGAGTCCGCCGAGATGTTCGCGTTCAAGATCATCCCGAGCGGCTGGAACGACGGCACCCACCGCGGCTGGGCGATCGAAGCGGTCGACGACGACGGCCGGGCGCGCTTCGCCGGCAATCTCGACGTCCGCAAGTCACCGATCGCCGACATCGGATTCGCCCTCCACCCCTGGGCGCGCCGGCGTGGGATCATGGTCCGGGCCGTACGCCTGGCGATCGACTGGGCGTTCAGCGAGGGTGGCATCGAGATCGTGCACTGGGGGTCCCACGTCGGCAACGAGGCCTCCCTCCGAGTCGCCCACGCCGCCGGATTCGCGCTGCACGGCACGACGCCGGGGATGCTCCACGAACGCGGCCGCGTGCTCGACGCGTGGACCGGATCGATCCGCTTCGGCGACGCCCCCGTGCCGCGCACCCGCTGGGCCGAGTCGGTCGTGATCGAGTCGGACCGGCTCCGACTTCGGCCGTTCACCGAGGCTGACCTCCCCCGGATCGTCGAGGCGTGCAGCGACCCGCGATCGCGGCACTGGCTCGCCGGACTGCCTCACCCCTACACCGCAACGGTCGCGCGTGCATACGCCGACGACTGCGTGTGGCAGGCGGCGACCGGGGCGAAGGCAACCTGGGCGATCGCCGATCGTGAGACCGATGAGCTGGTCGGCAACATCGCCGTGATGGACCTGTTGGGCATCAACCCGACGTCCGGCGAGATCGGCTACTGGATGCACCCCGACGCCCGCGGCCGCGGCATCATGACCGAGGCCACGCGGCTCGTCGTCGAGCACGCGTTCGCCGCCGACGGGCTCGACCGCCGCCGGCTCGTGCTGTATGCCGCCGCCGACAACGCCGCGAGCAATGCCGTGGCCGAGGCGGCCGGCTTCACTCGCTACGGCACGCAGCGTGCTGCTGAGCGGCTCGGCGACGGATCGTACGACGACCTGCACGGCTACGAGCTCTTGCGATAACCCATCCCGGCCGAAACTGTCCGACCCGTGCGAAAGGTTGGTTGCGGCACGGCCATGTCGTGTTATATATTCCACGCGGAATAGTTCACACGGAATGATCGGAAGGGAGCAGGCATGACCTTGACACCGCTTGCCCTGTCCGCGCTCGGCCTCCTGGTCGAGCGACCGATGCACCCCTACGAGATGTACCAGCTGATGCTCGAACGTCACGAGGACTGGATGGTGAAGGTGCGGCCCGGTTCGCTCTATCACACCGTCGAACGTCTTCGGGACGCCGAGCTGGTGGAGGCAACTGGCACCGCGCGTGCGGGCAACCGTCCCGAACGCACGACGTACGCCATCACCGATGCCGGTCGGGAGGCGCTCACGACTCGCATCAGCGAGCTGCTCAAGAAGCCCGTGCGCGAGTACCCGCACTTCCCCTTCGCGATCGGCGAGGCGCACAACCTGCCGCCCGAACATGCCATCGCCGACCTCACCAGCTATGCCGATGCCCTCGACGACGACATCGCCGAGATCGACGAGCTGATGACAGAAGCCCAGTCACAAGGCATTCCCGAGGTCTATTGGCTCGGGGGCCACTTCATCCGCTCCATGACCGTTGCCCAACGCGACTGGATCCGCACCTGTATTTCCCGCATAGAAAGCAAGGACCTCATATGGCAACCACACAAGGGCTGACAAAAGACCTGCCAGCCGACTACAAGCCGTGGCCTGCACTCTGGGCCATGGTCATCGGATTCTTCATGATCCTGCTGGACAACACGATCGTGTCGGTCGCAACCCCCGCGATCGCCCATGACCTGCACGCCGACGTCAACAACGTCATCTGGGTCACCAGCGCCTACCTCCTGTCCTACGCCGTGCCGTTGCTCGTCACCGGCCGCCTCGGTGACCGGTTCGGGCCCAAGAACGTCTACCTGATCGGGCTGACGATCTTCACGCTCGCATCGCTGTGGTGCGGCCTGACCGGGTCGATCGAGATGCTGATCGTCGCCCGGGTCGTGCAGGGCGTCGGCGCGGCGCTGATGACACCGCAGACGATGGCGGTCATCACCCGCACGTTCGCACCCGCCAACCGCGGCAGTGCGATGGCGCTCTGGGGAGCCACCGCCGGCGTCGCCACGCTGGTAGGTCCGATCCTCGGCGGCGTGCTCGTCGACGCGGCCGGCTGGGAGTGGATCTTCTTCATCAACGTGCCGGTCGGCATCATCGGCTTCGTCCTGGCTTGGCGCCTCGTCCCCGACCTGCCGACGCACTCGCACACGTTCGACTGGATCGGTGTCGCGCTGAGCGCGGTCGGCATGTTCCTGCTGGTGTTCGGCATCCAGGAGGGCGAGAAGTACGACTGGGGCACGATCAGCGGCATCATCTCGGTGCCCCTGCTGATCGTCCTCGGACTCGTGATCATCGCCGGGTTCCTGTGGTGGCAGAGCCGGATCAAGGCCGAGCCGCTGGTGCCGCTGGGGCTGTTCCGCGACCGCAACTTCTCGCTCGGCAACGCCGGGATCACGATGGTCTCGCTGGCAATCACGTCGATGTCGTTGCCGTTCTTCTTCTACGCCCAGGGCGTACGCGGTTGGAGCCCGACCCGGTCGGCGCTGCTGATGGCGCCGATGGCGATCGTGTTGATGATCCTGTCGCCGTTCGTCGGCAAGCTCGTCGACCGCGTGCACCCGCGCAACATCACCCTTGTGGGCTTCGGCACCGCTGCGGTGGCGATGTTCTGGCTGTCCCAGGTCATCGAGCCGAACACCTCGGTGATCTGGCTGATCCTTCCCATGGCGCTGTTCGGTGTCTCGAACGCGTGCCTGTGGGCGCCGCTCGGTGCGACTGCCACCCGCAACCTGCCGATGACCTCGGCCGGCGCCGGTGCGGGCGTCTACAACACCACGCGCCAGGTCGGCGCGGTGCTGGGAAGCGCAGCGATCGCGGCCATCATCCAGGCCCGGCTGGTCGCCCACGACCTGCCGACATCGCTCAGCGGCGGCTCTGCCTCGGGCCGGTCGATGCCCGAGCAGATCCAGGGTCCGTTCTCCGAGTCGATGTCGCAGTCGCTGCTGTTGCCGGTGGCGGCGTTCATCGTCGGCTTCGTCCTGGTGATGTTCTTCCAGAAGCCCACCCACGCGGGTCACGGTGGAGCTCCGGCCGCGGAGGCGGTCCCGGCTCCGGCCTGACCTCCGATCGATGGAGCCGCCCCTGCATGCGCAGGGGCGGCTCCGCGTTTGCCGAGCTTTTCCACAAGGTGCTGGGCATGGGACAGTCGTCTCATATCTTGGACAAACAGAATTGGCCGTTGACTTCCACCTACTTTGGGCGCACAGCACGCACGATGGTGTGCCCCCCACAGAGGCAGGAACATGAAGATCATTACCCGTAGTCGCGTGGCAGCAGCCCTCGCAATCGCCACCAGCGCAGCCGTCCTGGCGGCTTGCGGTGGCTCGAGCGACAACAACTCCGGCGGCGGTTCGAAGCAGCTCTCGATCGTCGGCTACTCGGTACCGAAGTCCGCCAACGGCGGTGTCGAGAAGGCCTTCCAGGCAACCGCCGCGGGCAAGGGCGTCAGCTTCAAGGAGTCGTACGGTGCGTCCGGCGACCAGAGCCGCGCGGTTGCCGCCGGGCTCAAGGCCGACATCGTGCACTTCTCGCTGACTCCGGACGTGACCCGCCTGGTGGACGCCGGCCTGGTCGCCAAGAACTGGGACCAGAACGCCAACAAGGGCATCATCTCGACCTCGGTCGTGGCGATCGTCGTCCGCAAGGGCAACCCCAAGCACATCACCTCGTTCGCCGACCTGGCGAAGCCCGGCATCGGAGTCGTGACCCCGAACCCCGGATCCTCGGGATCGGCACGCTGGAACATCCTGGCGGCGTACCAGTCGATCATCGCGGCAGGTGGCAGCGAGGCGGACGCCACTGCGTACCTCAAGAAGTTGTTCGCCAACGTCAAGGCGCTGCCCGGCAGCGGCCGCGACGCCTCGACCGCCTTCGCCGGCGGCACGGGTGACGCGCTCATCACGTACGAGAACGACGCGATCTTCACCCGGGCCAGCGGTGAGGATGTCGACTACATCGTGCCGACGAACAACAACCTGCTGATCGAGAACCCGGCCGCGGTCACCACCAAGGCGCCGGCGGTCGCGAAGAAGTTCCTCGACTTCGCGATCAGCCCGAAGGGTCAGGAGACCTACGCGAGCTTCGGATTCCGCCCGGTCAGCACCGTGTCGGGGGTGACCGTTGGTACGGTCAAGGGCGCCAACGACCCGGCCAACCCGTTCCCGAAGATCGCTGACCTGTTCACGATCGACAAGACGTTCGGTGGCTGGGATGCCGTCAACACCAAGTTCTTCGACGAGAAGAACGGCATCATCACCAAGATCATCGCGAACTCCGGGAAGGCATGACGACAACCACGACACTCACTGCGGGGGCGGCGCGACGGCGTCGCCCCCGCAGTGCGACCTCGCTGACGCGGTCCTCAGGTCTTGGCCTGGGGATCGCGTTGACCTGGTTCAGCCTGCTCGTGCTGATCCCCCTGGGGCTGATCGTGATCCAGTCGACCGACGGCGGCTGGCACACCTTCCACGACACCATCACCAGCCCGCAGACCGCATCCGCCCTGCGCCTGACGGTGCTGCAGTCCTTCTACGTGACGATCGCCAACGTGGTGTTCGGCACCCTGATCGCCTGGGTGCTCGTGCGTGACGAGTTCCCCGGCAAGCGGTTGCTGGAAGTCATCATCGACATCCCGTTCGCGCTGCCGACCATCGTCGCCGGGCTCGTGCTGCTGAGCTTGTACGGTCCGAAGAGCCCGATCGGCCTCAATGTCGCGAACACCGAGCGATCGGTGTTCCTGGCCCTGCTGTTCGTCACGCTGCCGTTCGTCGTACGCACGGTCGAACCGGTGTTGATCGAGCTCGATCCCGAGGTCGAGGAAGCCGCCGCCTCCCTCGGTGCCAGCAGGTTCACGATCGTCCGACGCATCCTGCTGCCCGCGCTCGCCCCGGCGATCACCGCCGGCGCGGCCCTCGCGTTCGCCCGAGGCATCAGCGAGTACGGATCGCTCGTTCTCCTGTCGGGCAACCTGCCCAATCACACCGAGGTCGCGTCGGTCCGGATCCTCACCTACATCGAGAACGGCGACAAGGCCGGCGCCGCCTCGGTCGCGGTGATCCTCCTCGCCGTGGCGCTCGCCGCGATCGTCCTGCTCCAGCTCCTCACCCGGGCGGTGGCCAAGCGTGGCTAGCCGCAGGATTCCGGCCAAGACGGCCGGCACGTACGTCCGCCGCACCATCGTGCTGAGCTATCTGTTTCTGCTCGTCGTCTGGCCGGTCGGGTTGATCGCGCAGCACACGTTCGGCAACGGATTCGGCAACCTGCACACGGCGCTCGCCGATCCCGCGGTGACCAGCGCGCTGCGCCTCACGGTGTACGTCGCCGTCTGGGCGGTCGCGATCAACACCGTCTTCGGCGTGGGCGTCTCGCTGCTGCTGACCCGCTACGACTTCCCGGGGCGCGGCATCCTGTCCGCCCTGATCGACCTGCCGCTGTCGGTGTCGCCGGTCGTCGTCGGGCTGGCCCTGCTGCTCGCGTACGGCGGCACCAACGGCTTCTTCGGTCCGGCGCTCAACTCGATCGGCTTCCAGGTCGCGTTCGCGACGCCGGGCATCATCCTCGCGACCGCATTCGTCAGCCTGCCCCTGGTGATCCGTGAGCTCGTGCCGGTGCTCACCGAGATCGGCACCGACCAGGAACAGGCGGCGCGCAGCCTCGGGGCCGGGCCGTGGCAGACATTCCGGCGCATCACCCTGCCGTCGATCCGCTGGGCGCTGGTGTACGGCGTGGTGCTCAGCCTGGCCCGATCGCTGGGCGAGTTCGGTGCCGTCAAGATTGTCGGCGGCAACATCGCGCAACAGAGCCAGACCGCCACCCTGGTGGTCGAGCAAAAGTACCAGGACTTCGAGCAGGGCACCGCATACGCCACCTCATTCCTGCTCGCCCTGATCGCCGTGGCCGCCCTCGTGGTCGTCACCGTGCTACGACCGAAGGAGAAGCCCGATGGCGATTGAGATCCGCGGGATCAACAAGAACTTCGGCGATTTCGTCGCCCTCCAGGACATCAACCTGAGCGTCCCGACCGGTCAGCTCACCGCGCTGCTCGGACCGAGCGGCGGCGGCAAGTCGACCCTCCTGCGCATCATCGCCGGCCTGGAGTCCTCCGACAGCGGCACCATCGAGATCGAAGGTGTCGACGCCACCAACGTGCCGGCTCAGAAGCGCAACGTCGGCTTCGTGTTCCAGCACTACGCGGCGTTCAAGCACATGACGGTCGAGAAGAACATCGCGTTCGGGCTCGAGATCCGCAAGCGCCCCAAGGACGAGATCAAGGAGCGCGTCCACGAGCTGCTGCAGCTCGTACACCTCGAGCAGTGGTCCCACCGGCTGCCGTCGCAGCTCTCCGGCGGCCAGCGTCAGCGCATGGCACTGGCTCGCGCCCTGGCGATCCAGCCATCGGTGCTGCTGCTGGACGAGCCGTTCGGAGCCCTCGACGCCAAGGTTCGCAAGGAGCTGCGCGACTGGCTTCGCCGCCTGCACGACGATATGCACGTGACCACGGTGTTCGTCACGCACGACCAGGAAGAGGCGCTCGAGGTCTCCGACAGCCTGGTCATCATCAACGAGGGACGCATCGAGCAGATCGGCACCCCGGACGATCTGTACGACCGGCCGGCTAGCGAGTTCGTCCTGTCGTTCCTGGGCCCGGTCACCATGCTCGGTGACCGGCTGATCCGCCCCCACGACATCGAGATCTCACCGTACGAGCAGGCGGCGGTCGTCTCGGGCAAGATCACCCGCTGGACCAGGGTGGGCTTCGAGATCCGCCTCGAGGTCAGCCCGGACGACGTGCTGCACCCCAACCCCGTTCACGTCGTGCTGACCCGGACGGAGGCCAAGGCGCTGGGCATCCAGGAGGGCTCGCAGGTGTGGCTCCGCCCGCAGGTCGGCGCGGATCAGGTCATCGGCTGATCGATCGCCGCCGGGCAACGATCCCGACCGCGAAGATCAGCACCCCTGCGACAGCCAGGCCCGCACCCACCAGGCTCGATGCGCGATAGCCGTGGCCCGCGGCGATGACCACCGAGCCGAGCCAGGCGCCGAGTCCGTTGGCGATGTTGAGGGCCGAGTGGTTGAGGGCAGCGCCGAGCATCTGCGCGTCACCGGCCGCGTGCATCAGCTGCATCTGCAGATTGATCGCCACGATCGAGCTGATGAACGCCAACGTGAATACCAGTGCGATCGCGGGCACGACGTGCGGCGCCGCGAAGAAGAAGGCGACGAGCACCACGACGGTCGCCACGAAACCAAGCAGCACCGAGCGTTCGACATTCCAGTCCGCCAGCACCCCTGCTGCCCATGACCCGAGGACCGATCCCAGCCCGAACGCCAGCAGGAACCACGGGATCCACGACTCCGACAGGTCCGCGACCTTGGTGACCAACGGAGCGATGTAGCTGTACATCGCGAACAAGCCACCGAAGCCGACCATGCCGGCCGACACGGCGAACAGCACCTGAGGCTTCTTGAGGGCTGCCAGCTCGCCACGCACGGACGCGTCACCGTTGGCCGGCGAGTGCGGCACGAACGCGTAGATCATGGCGGCGGTCGCGATGGTGATGGCCAGGACGACCCAATAGGCGCTGCGCCAACCGAGATGCTGTCCGAGCACTGTGCTCGCGGGTACGCCCGCAACCGTCGCCACGGACAGGCCGAGCATGACCGAGCTGACGGCGCGGCCCTTGTATTCCGGGCGTACGAGCGACGCTGCGAGCAGGGACGCGACCCCGAAGTACGCGCCGTGCGGCAGCCCGGCGACGAATCGTGCAGCCATCACGGGCAGATAGCCGCTCGCCACGGCGGTGATCGCGTTGCCGACGCCGAGCGCGAGGATCAGGCCGATCGCGAGTTCTCGCTTGGGCAGCCGGGCGCCGAGGGAGACGATGATCGGCGCACCGACGACGACCCCGAACGCGTACGCCGTGATGATGTGGCCGGTGGTGGCATTGGATCGGTGGATGCCGTGGGCGATCTCCTCGAGCAGGCCCATCGTCATGAACTCGGTCGTGCCGATGGCAAAGCCGCCCAGCGCCAGCGCCAGCAGCGCAAGGGTCAGGTGCTTGGTGCTCACCGCGGTGGGCGTCTCTACGAGGGCAGTCACCTCGTCCTCAACTCCGCTCACCGGCACCACTATTCCGTGGGTGCTCGATGTCACGCTGGGCGGTATGCGCACCATCTCCGCAGCCGAACGCCGCACCCGCCTCGGACGCCGGCATGCCCTCTCGCCGAAGCACCGCGCGGCTGATCCGGTCGAAGCCGCGCGACGGGTCGTCGCCCTGCACGGCACCGACCCGGCGACGACGGTCCTGTCCGCAGTCCAACGCGTCGAGAACGGCACGATCGCCGACGTCGAGCAGGCGTTGTACGACGACCGCTCGCTGATTCGCATCCTGTCGATGCGTCGCACGGTCTTCGCGGTGCCGGCCGATCTGGTCGCGGCGTGTCTGGCCGCCGCCTCCGACACCGTGGCCCGGGAGCAACGCCGCCTGTTCGAGAAGCTGCTCGCCGAGGCTGCGGTCACCGACGACTCAGCCGGCTGGCTGCGCGACGTCGAGGCGATCGCCGTCGCCGCGATCGACGACGCCGGCGAGATCACCAGCGCCGAGCTCGGCCAGCTCGACGAGCGCCTGGCTGTCCGGGTCGTGCGCGGGGCCGGCACCAAGAACGAGGCGACGCAGGCCGTGGCGAGCCGGCTGCTCACTCTGCTCTCGGCGACCGGCGAGATCGTCCGGGTCCGACCGCGAGGGGGCTGGACGTCGACCCAGTTCCGCTGGAGCACC
>JAWWPE010000281.1:0-6682 GCA_033850895.1 Nocardioidaceae bacterium
CCGCACGAAAGGCCCCACATGGCACTCGCCACCGGCATCGGCTCGATGCCTGGCACCGACTTCGCCGAGTCGTTGCGGATCGTGCTCGGCGAAGTGGGCGAGCTCGCGTACGTCCCGGAGCTCCCAGCCCGCGGCGTGCACGCCGGGATGATCGGTCGGACGTTGGCGGTGCTCGACGGGCTCGAGGCCGATCTGCAGCCCGACGGCTGGCGGCTCGGCGCCGGCGAGGGTGCCGACCTCCGGCGGGCGCGATCGTTGCTGGCCCAAGACCTCGACGTCGCCGAGGAGCTGGCCGGCGACCACGACGGCCTGCTCAAGATCCAGGTCACCGGGCCGTTGACCCTCGCGGCGAGTGTTGAGCGTCCGCGGGGGGACAAGATGCTGGCCGATCACGGCGCCCGCCGTGAGATCGCCGAGTCGCTGGCGGAGGGTCTGCGTTCGCACGTGACCGACGTACGCCGCCGGTTCCCACAGGCCGCGCTCGTCGTTCAGATCGATGAACCGTCGATCACCGCCGTCATGACCGGTGGCATCCCGACCGCAAGCGGCTTCTCCCGGCATCGCAGCGTGCACCCCCCGGAGGTCGATGCTGCCCTGCGCGGGGTCGTCGAAGCCATCACCGGCGCCGGCGCACGACCGGTCGTGCACTCGTGCGCCCCCGACGTACCCGTCCAGATCCTCGCCGACGCCGGCTTCACCGCCATCTCCTTCGATCTCTCGCTCGCGCGACCCGACGACGTATGGGCGGAGGCGTTCGAGAACGGTGTCGATCTGTGGTTCGGGGTCGTGCCGTCCATCGACACCGCCGGCGTCACGGAGAAGGCGTTGGCGGACCGCATCGAGACGTTCCTCGGCCACTTCGGCTTCGACCCGGAGGCGTACGCCGAACGCCTGGTCGTGACGCCGACCTGCGGGCTGGCCGGCGCCTCTCCGGCCTGGGCTCGTCAGGCGCTCGCCACCGCGCAGAGTGTCGCAACCCGACGATAAAGTCGGGTCATGGCGAATGACGACGACCTCCGGCAGCGGCACAAAGAGCTGTCCGAGACGATCGAGGAGCATCG
This sequence comes from Nocardioidaceae bacterium, assembly GCA_033850895.1. Taxonomy (GTDB): domain Bacteria; phylum Actinomycetota; class Actinomycetes; order Propionibacteriales; family Nocardioidaceae; genus Aeromicrobium. Next base: position 1,062 of record JAWWPE010000281.1, read on the forward strand.
CCAGCGCTATCACCGCGACGACGCACCCACGATCTCCGACGGTGAGTACGACAAGCTGATCCGCGAGCTCGAGGGCCTCGAGGACCAGCTGCCCGAACTGCGCACCCCCGACTCGCCGACCCAGAAGGTCGGCGGCATGATCTCGTCGACGTTCGAGGCCTATGAGCACCGCGAACGCCTGATGAGCCTCGACAACGCGTTCAGCACCGCGGAGCTCGAGTCCTGGCACGCGCGCATCATCCGCGAGGGGGTCGACGACGCCGAGTTCCTGTGCGAGCTCAAGGTCGACGGCCTGGCGATCTCGCTGACCTACGAAGACGGCCGGCTGACCCGAGGAGTCACCCGCGGCGACGGCCGGGTCGGTGAAGACGTCACCAACAACGTCCGCACGATCGGTGTCATCCCGCACCGGCTCACCGCCTCTGACGACCACCCGGTCCCGGCCTATGTCGAGGTACGCGGCGAGGTGTTCTTCCCGACCAAGGCGTTCGAGGACTTCAACACCGCCTGGGCCGAGGCGGGCAACACCCCGTTCTCCAATCCTCGCAACGCCGCCGCCGGCACCCTGCGGATGAAGGATGCCTCGGTCACCGCGAGCCGACCGCTGTCGATGGTCTGCCACGGCATCGGCTACCGAGAGGGGTTCGAGCCGCAGCGCCAGAGCGAGGCGTACGACGCCCTCAAGGCCTGGGGCCTGCCGACCAGCGACCGCTACAAGGTGCTGCCCGATCTCCGCGCGGTCGAGGAGTTCATCGCCTACTACGGCGAGCACCGCCATGACGTGATCCACGAGATCGACGGGGTCGTCGTCAAGGTCGACCAGGTCCCGCTCCAGAGACGGCTCGGCTCGACCTCACGCGCTCCGCGCTGGGCGATCGCCTGGAAGTACCCGCCCGAAGAGGTCAACACCCGCCTCCTCGACATCACCGTCAACGTCGGTCGCACCGGCCGGGTCACCCCGTTCGGCGTCATGGAGCCCGTACGTGTGGCGGGTTCGACCGTCCAGATGGCGACGCTGCACAACCAGCACGAGGTCAAGCGCAAGGGTGTGCTAATCGGCGACATGGTCGTCCTCCGCAAGGCCGGCGACGTCATCCCCGAGATCGTCGGACCGGTCGTCGCGTTGCGCGATGGCACCGAGCGGGAGTTCGTCATGCCGACGAAGTGTCCGTCCTGCGGCACGCCCCTGGCGCCGACCCGCGAGGGCGACAAGGACATCCGCTGCCCCAACACCCGCTCGTGCCCGTCCCAGCTGCGTGAGCGGCTCACCCACGTCGGCGGGCGGGGCGCGTTCGACATCGAGGTGTTCGGCTGGGAAGGCGCCATCGCGCTGCTCGACGCCGGTGTCCTGGTCGACGAGGGCGGCCTGTTCGCGCTGACCCGCGACGACCTGATGAAGGTCGACCTCTACACCCGGGTCGCCAAGAAGTCCGAGGCCGACGGCGCGGTCAACGGCCGGGTGCTCAGCGCCAATGGCCTCGCGCTGCTCGACAACCTCGAGAAGGCCAAGACCCAGCCGCTCTGGCGCGTGCTCGTCGCCTTGTCGATCCGGCACGTCGGCCCGACTGCCGCGCGGGCCTTGGCCACCCACTTCGCCACGATGGACGCGATCCGCGAGGCGACGGTCGCGGAGCTGGCTGCGGTCGACGGCGTCGGCCCGACGATCGCCGAGGCGGTGGTCGAGTGGTTCGCGGTCGACTGGCACCGCGGCATCGTCGACCAGTGGGCTGCGGCGGGCGTACGCATGCAGGACGAGCGCGACGCGTCGATCCCACGCACCCTCGAGGGGGTCACCGTCGTGGTCACAGGCTCGCTCGAGCGATTCACCCGCGACTCGGTCAAGGAGACGATCATCGCCCACGGCGGCAAGGCATCGGGATCGGTGTCGAAGAAGACCGACTACGTCGTGGTGGGGGAGAACGCCGGATCCAAGGCCGACAAGGCCGAGCAGCTCGGCGTCACGATCCTCGACGAGGAGGGTTTCGAAGCCCTACTCAAGAACGGGCCCCCAGCGACAGCCGAGGAGTCCTGATGCTCGACCTTCGGCCCAACTGCGAGTGCTGCGACCGCGATCTCCCTCCAGCATCGACCGAGGCGATGATCTGCACCTACGAGTGCACGTTCTGCGCCGACTGTGTCTCCAATTGCCTGGCTGGGGTGTGCCCCAACTGCGGCGGCAACTTCGTCCCCCGGCCGATCAGGCCCGCGGCGCTGCTGCCGGTCAATCCGGCGAGCACCGAGCGAATATTCCAGGCCGGCCTCCACCGGTCCTGACCGCGACGGTCGAGGCCAGCGCGCTGCAGCCCTAGCATCGACCCGTGCCCCCTCGCTCTCCGCTGCCCGCGCGACACGGCCTCGGCGCGGCCTGGTTGCGTACGCCCGATCGCGACAAGCCGCGACCGGACCCGTGGCCGACGATGGGCGCCTGGCTACGTGATCGGCTGCCCGATCGGGTCGACGTGACGGCGATGCTGGCCGCCGAGCGGTTCGTCTACGACAGCGGCAGCCCGGTCGCCGAGGGGCATCCGTACACGCCGCACACATTCGTCTGGTTCCACCGCGATCTGCCCGACGAGGTCGATGTGCCCGGACAGATCGACATCGTGCACCGCGACGATCGTCTGCTCGTGGTCGACAAGCCGGCGTTCCTGTCCTCGATCCCACGCGGGCGGCACGTGCGGGAGAGCGTGGTCGTACGCCTGCGGGACCAACTCGGACTCCCCGAGCTCTCACCGCTGCACCGGCTCGATCGGATCACCTCCGGCTTGCTGATGCTGGCGACCGAGCGGCGGTGGCGCGGCGCGTACCAGACCCTGTTCCAAGACGGTGAGGTGCGGAAGACCTATCGCGCGCTGGCTCCGGTGCGCCCGGATCTGGCACTCCCGGTGACGGTCCGTGACCACATCACGAAGCCGCGGGGTCAGTGGCAGTCCGAGATCGTGCCGCACGCGACGGTCAACGCCGAGACCTTGGTCGAGCTGGAGTCCCAGCACGACGGTCTTGGCGTCTACCGGCTCACTCCGGGCACGGGCCGCACGCACCAGCTGCGACTCCACCTGGACGGTCTGGGGATCCCGATCGTGAACGATCCGCTGTATCCGACGGTCGAGGACATCGCGGTCGACGACTTCAGCCGGCCACTGCAGCTGCTGGCGGCCGAGCTGGAGTTCATCGACCCCTTCGACGGCACGACACGTCAGTTCCGGAGCGTGCGGGACCTGCCCCTGACAGCCGACTGATCAGGGATCGGTGCGCACGCGTGACCCGAAGGCCGCGATGGCGACGACCGCGAACGCGACGCCCCACCAGGTCAGGCCGCCGGCCGCGGCATAGAGCGCCACGGTCAGGAACAGCATCACCTCGACCACGAAGCGGCGCGGGTTCTCCAGCCGGCGTTCGGACCTCGGCGCCATCCACTGCGACCAGATGCCGACCACGACGAATGCCAGGAAGACGCCCAGCGCCCACCCTCGCCAGCCATTGACGAGGCCATGCCCTGCCGCGACGAGGAGCACGAGCATCGCCAGCTCGCAGAGGAACGCCACCAGATCTCGCGCGCCGATGGTCGGCTGATCAGTCATGCCGCCAGCGTAGGGGTCAGACTCCCATGCGCTTGCGGACGCTCGCCGCGAACTCAGCCGGTCGCTCATTGGGGATCCAATGGCTTGCGTCCTCGAAGATCTCGAACTCGTGCGGGCCTGTGGTCCACCGCTGGCTGATTTCCAGGGCCTTGCGTCCGATGAACGCGTCACGCTCCGCCCAGATGACCGTGGTCGGCGCCGCGACCTTGTTCGGGAACTGCCCACGCGTGACTCGGGGGAATGAGCGGTACCAGGCGATCCCGCCACGCAGCGCGCCATAGTCAACGATCCCGGTGCGGAAGTCCGCAACCATGTCCTTGGTCATGCCGCCCTTGCGGAGCGTCAACTGCCCACGGCGGCTGCTCAGCAGCCATTCGGGGAGGAAAGGGGTCTGGAACAGCAGCATGTAGTACGACTTGAAGCCCTGGCGGCTGGTGAGTGCCGATCGCAGGAATGCGGCGGGATGGGGAGCTGCGACTGTCAGGGTCGAGACCAGGTCGGGGTGATTGGCCGCAACCGACCAGGCGACCATGGCGCCGAGATCGTGGGCGGCCAGATGCACGGGTCCCTGACCGATCGCCGCGATGAGCGCTGCGATGTCGGAGGTGAGGGCCTCCGTCCCGTAGGCGAATCGGCTCCGTGGCCGGGCGCCGGGAGAGTAGCCGCGCTGATCAGGGGCAAACGTGCGCACTCCCGCGGCGTGCAGATGCTCCGCTACGGCGTCCCAGCACGACGCCCGCTCGGGGAAGCCGTGCAGGAGCACCACGGGAATGCCGTCGAGCGGCCCGGAGTCGATCACGTCGAACGTGTACGGACCGTTGGTGAATCGGGTCAGGCGTTCCGAGATCATGCCGCCATCATTCCAGAGAACCGGATTACTTGGACGTGCGGTGGTTGAACAGCCACGCGGCCGCCGGAGCCGACACCGCGATGATGCCGACACACCACGCCATGGCCCACCAGGCCTGATGGCCGATCGGGGTGCCCATCCAGAGACCGCGGAGCGTCTCGATGATCGGCGTGACGGGTTGATGCTCGGCGAATCCGCGCAACCACGACGGCAAAGTGTCGGCCGGCACGAACGCCGTGCTGACGTACGGCAGGAACATCAGGATCATGGTGAATCCATTGGCGGCCTCGGGGTTACCGGCGAGCAGGCCGGCCGCCGCAGCGAACCACGAGATCGCCAGGATGAACAGCAGCACCACGCCGATCGCGGCCAGCCAGTCGAGCACGCCGCCGGTGGGGCGCCAGCCGACCAGCAGGGCCACGCCGATCACCAACGTCGTGGCGATCAGATTGCGCACGATGCTGGCGACGATGTGACCGACCATGACGGATGAGCCGGTGATGGGCATCGACCGGAACCGGTCGACGATGCCATTGCTCATGTCATGGGCAACGCTGACCGCCGTCGTGCCGGCGCCGAAGCCGGCGCACAGCAACACGAGTCCTGGCACGACGTAGTTGACGTACGAGACGCCGGTGTCCATCGCGCCACCGAAGACGTAGACGAACAACAGCATGAGGATGACCGGCAACATCAGCGCGGTGAAGAACGCCTCCGGATCGCGGAACGATCGGCGGACACTGCGCTTCACCATGACGCGCGAGTCGAGCAGGGCGAGTGGGATTGTCATGAGATCTCCTTGATTGGCTGGTGGTTCAGGCGGCCGGGTTGGCGGTGAGTGCGAAGAAAACGTCGTCGAGGCTCGGGTGCACGGTGGTGACCTTGCGGACGGTGAGGCCTTCACTCTCGAGACGGGCGAGCAGGGCGAGGATCTCGGTCGACGAGCCGTCGGTCGGCACGTCCACAGTCCGCAGTCGTGGGTCCGACTGATCCGCGCGGGTCAGCCGCAGTGCTCGTTCGTACGTGTTGTCGTCGCCGAACGTCAGGCGAAGGACCTCTCCACCGAAGGCGACCTTGAGCTCCTCGGCGGTGCCCTCGGCGACGATTGCGCCGCTGTCGAGCACGGCGATCCGGTCGGCCAGCTGATCGGCCTCTTCGAGGTACTGCGTGGTCAGCAGGATCGTGACGCC
>JAWWPE010000422.1:0-3976 GCA_033850895.1 Nocardioidaceae bacterium
CAGGCGACGACGACGTAGTGCGGCTGGGCCGGGGTGAGGAGGAGCTGCATGCCGGCCTCGGCCGGGGTGCGGTCCGCCTTGCGGTGATTGCACCGGATGCAGGCGGCCACCGCGTTGTCCCAGGTCAGCGTGCCGCCGCGGCTCCGGGGCACGATGTGGTCGACGGTTTCGGCGCGCCCGCCGCAGTAGGCGCACATCTTGTCGCGGGCCTTGATCGCGCTCTTGGTGCACAGGTTCGAGCGGCGGTGCATCCACCGCGTGACGACATAGCGGACGAGCCGCAGGACCTTGGGCTTCGGGAACGGCCCGAACGATCCGCCGGCCTCTTCCTCGATGACGGCGACCTCGCGTACGAGCATCTTGATCGCGTGCCGCATGGAGACGCGCTGCAGGGGCTCGTAGCTCGCGTTGAGCACCAGGACGTGTGCATCCGCCATCGGCCGGCCCCTTTCTGACCGAAAGCGTATCCGTCAGCCCGTACGAATACGAAGAAAGGATCGGAAATGCAGGCAGTGTCGCCGAACTCGAAATAAAAGTCCGACCCATGGTGTCGAATTGGGTGGTCCCCATTCGTCGTATGGGTGAAGGGCGGCCAACCGGCCCCCGTACCTCGATCCGAAGGACCTGCGATGACCCCGCATAGTGACGGCGTTGCTGAAGAGCCGACGACCGGGCTCGAGCTCAGTGAGTTCGAAGCCGAATTCGACGCCCGTACGCCCGAGGAGCCGGTCGACGCGGAGAAGACGCCGCTCGTCATCAAGCTCCTGGTGGCTGCGACCTTCGTGGTGATCCTCAATGAGACCATCATGATCAACGCGATGCCGCGGCTCATGGCCGACTTCGACGTGACGGCACGCAGCGCACAGTGGATCTCCTCGATCTTCATGCTGACGATGGCCGCCGTGATCCCGGTGACCGGCTGGTTCCTCCAGCGGGTGACCACCCGCGCGGCCTACACGATCGCAATGTCGACGTTCGCGCTCGGCACGATCATCTGCGGCACGGCGCCGATCTTCGAGATGCTGCTGGTCGGACGGGCTGTCCAGGCCGCCGGCACCGCAGTGATGATGCCGTTGCTGATGACCACCGTCATGACGGTCGTCCCGGAGCAGGCCCGGGGTCGGGTGATGGGCAACATGATGCTGGCGATCTCGGTCGCACCCGCGATGGGTCCCGCGCTGTCCGGTCTCATCCTCAACGTGGGCTCGTGGAGATTGATCTTCGCCTTCGTGCTCCCGGTGGTGGTCGTCGTCTCGGTGCTCAGCCTGCGGCACCTCAAGAGCGTCGGCGAGACGAAGAAGACTCCAGTGAGCTGGTCGAGCGTCGTCATGGCCGCCCTCGGCTTCGCTGCCCTGGTCTACGGACTCAGCGAAGTCGGCGCCCGCAGCGCGGGACAGCTGATCGTGTTCATCGGTGTCGGTGTCGCCCTCGTTGCCGTGTTCGTCCTGTGGCAGCTGCGTCTCCAGCGCGTCGGCAGCCCGCTGCTCGACCTGCGCGCCCTGACCCACCGCACGTTCACCGTGAGCCTGGTGCTGATGTCGGTTGCGTTCATGGCCTTCCTCGGCTCGATGATCCTGCTGCCGCTCTACCTCCAGGACCTGCGGGGACTGTCGGCGATGCAGACGGGTCTGCTGGTCATGCCGGGTGGCTTGGCGATGGGTCTGCTCGGCCCACGTGTCGGCTCCGTCTACGACCGGATCGGTGCCCGCCCGCTGGTGATCCCCGGCGCAGTCCTGATGACGGTCGTCCTGTTCACGATGAGCCGCGTCATCGACGCCGACACCCCGTACGCATTGATCCTCGGCCTCCACATCGTGCTGATGGTCAGCCTTGCCTCGATCTTCACACCGATGTTCACGCTCGGACTCAGTGCATTGACACCTGAGCTGTACTCGCACGGCAGCTCGATCCTCGGAACGCTCCAGCAGGTCGCCGGGGCGGTCGGAACCGCAGCCGTCGTGGTGATCCTCGAGAACCGCTCCAAGAGCCTCGTGTCAGGTGGATCGACCGCGGACGAAGGGTTTGTCGGCGGCCTGCAGTGGGCACTGCTCGCCGGCGTCGTGTTCGGGCTCGTGGTCGTCGCGCTCTCGTTGCTGCTGCCTCGCAAAGCCGATCTGCCGGCGGCTCCGCAGCACTGACCCAGGCCGAAACGCGGCGGTGACAAATCCCCCCTAGGGTGGACGCCGTGGACATCCCCGAGCTCTTCGACGGCTACGGCCCGGTCGCGGGCTTCGACGAGATGATGGCCAACGACGACCAGGGCCCGTTCGCCGTTCGCGACAACTACGCCACCGTGCACGACTCGTTCGAGAAGATGGGCGCCGACGAGATCCGGCTCCGCGCCGACTCGTTGGCGTCCTCCTATCTCGAGCAGGGCGTCACGTTCGGCGTTGCCGGTGAGGAGCGGCCGTTCCCGCTCGACATCGTCCCCCGCCTGATCGAGGCCGAGGACTGGCGACACGTCGAGCAGGGCGTACGCCAGCGCGTACTCGCCCTCGAACAATTCCTCGCGGATGCGTACGGACCCGGCGAGCTGTTCGCCGACGGCGTGGTCCCGCGCGCGACGGTCATGACATCCCCGCACTACCACCGCGTGGTCGCCGGGCTCGAGCCTCCCAACGGCGTACGCGTGCACGTTGCGGGCGTCGATCTGATCCGCGACGGCAACGGTGACTTCCGGGTGCTGGAGGACAACGTGCGGGTGCCGTCGGGCGTCTCGTATGTCATGACCAACCGCCGTGCCCTGTCGGCCGCCCTCCCGGAGGTGTTCGCCGATCACCGGATCCGGCCGGTGTCCCAGTACTCGCAGGCGTTGCTCGCCGCGCTCCGCAAGGCCGCACCCGCGGGCGTCAGCGATCCGACCGTGGTGGTGCTGACCCCCGGCGTCTACAACTCCGCCTATTTCGAGCACACCCTGCTGGCCCGCACGATGGGCGTCGAGCTGGTCGAGGGACGCGACCTGGTGTGCCGGTCCGGTCGGGTCATGATGCGTACGACGAACGGCCTCGAGCCGGTGCACGTCATCTATCGACGCGTCGACGACGAGTTCCTCGACCCGGTCCAGTTCCGGGCCGACTCCGCGCTCGGCGTGCCGGGCATCATCAACGCCGCGCGCGCCGGCCACGTGACGATCGCCAACGCGGTGGGCAATGGCGTTGCCGATGACAAGCTGCTCTACACGTACGTTCCTGACCTGATCCGCTACTACCTCCACGAGGAGCCGATCCTGCGCAATGTCGACACCTGGCGGATGGGTGAGCCGCAGCAGCGCGAGGAAGTGCTCGACCGGCTCGACGAGCTGGTGCTCAAGCCGGTCGACGGATCCGGCGGCAAGGGCATCGTGATCGGGCCTGCCGCCAGCAAGGATGAGCTCGACGAGCTGCGCGCCAAGATCCTGCTGGATCCCCGGGCGTGGATCGCGCAGCCGGTCATCAGCCTGTCGACGGTTCCGACCCTGGTCGAGGACGGCATACGTCCGCGGCACGTCGACCTGCGACCGTTCGCGGTGCATGACGGTGATGACGTATGGGTGTTGCCCGGCGGACTGACCCGGGTCGCGCTTCCGGAGGGCGAGCTGATCGTCAACTCCAGCCGTGGCGGAGGGTCGAAGGACACTTGGGTGCTGGCGGGTCCCGCACAGGCCGAGGACGAGGTCGAAGGCGCTCCGACCGCAAGCCCGGTGGCCGGCATCACCCAGTCGGCCGGCCCGGCCCTTGACGGCGAGGCCCCTGAGGTCCACGTACAGGAGCAGGAGCAGCAGCAATCAAGGGGCGATGACCCGTGTTGAGCCGCATCGCGCAGTCGCTGTTCTGGATCGGTCGCTATCTCGAGCGCGCCGATGACACCGCCCGCATCCTCGACGTCCAGATGCAGGTGCTGATCGAGGACCCGGGCATCGACGAGGCCCGCTCCTGCGAGCAGCTGCTGTCCGTCATGGGCGTCGAGGAGTACGCCGGCAGCCCCAACCGCTGGCTGA
>JAWWPE010000461.1:0-4144 GCA_033850895.1 Nocardioidaceae bacterium
GTCGAGACCCGCAAGGACATCTACACCTACCGGCTGCGCAACAGCGGCACCAGCATCACGGTCGACTTCTCGGTCGGCTGGCCGCTCCTGGCCGTGCCCGAGCCCAACGGCGAGGGGAAGCACCCCACCAAGGCGGTGATCACGATGTTGACCTGCTCGGAGCTGTTCCACACCAACAACCGCAGTGTCGTCATCGGTGACCTCGTCTCGACGGAGGTCAAGACCACCAAGACCGGCGGCACGTCGGAGTGACCGCGCTCTAGGCTGAGCCCATGCAGGACTACCAGCGCGAATTCATCGAGTTCGCCCTTGACCATGACGTCCTGCGGTTCGGGGACTTCACCCTCAAGTCCGGCCGCACCTCGCCGTACTTCTTCAATGCCGGGCTGTTCAACACCGGTGAGCGCCTCGCCGGGCTCGGCAGGTTCTACGCATCCGCGGTCGTGGACAGCGGGCTCGAGTTCGACGTGCTGCTCGGCCCGGCCTACAAGGGCATCCCGATCGCGTCGGCGACCGTGGTCCAACTGGCCGCCCTCCACGGCCGCGACGTGCCGTGGTGCTTCAACCGCAAGGAAGCCAAGGACCACGGCGAGGGTGGTCTGATCGTCGGATCACCCCTCGAGGGACGGGTCCTCGTGGTCGACGACGTCATCACCGCCGGCACGGCTATCCGCGAGGTCATGGAGATTGTCGATGCGGCCGGCGCGAAGGCGGTCGGCATCGTGGTGGCGGTCGACCGTCAGGAGCGCGGGCAGGCGGACCTCTCGGCGATCCAGGAGGTCGAGCGCGATTTCGGCGTCAGCGTCATCTCGATCATCACGCTCAGCCAGATCATCCAGTACATCGAGGAGACCGGTCGGCACGCCGAGCACCTCGATGCCATCCGCGGCTACCGCGAGGAGTTCGGGATCACGGCATGACCGAGCCAGAGGTGGGCGTAGGACCTTGGGAGGGCGCGCTGCCGACTGGCAATCAGTACGATCCCGAGCTGCTCCGCGACGGTGACCGTCGCAATGTCGTCGACCACTACCGCTACTGGACGCTTGAGGCGATCGTCGCCGACCTCGACCTGCGCCGGCACGCGTTTCACGTCGCGATCGAGAACTGGCAGCACGACTTCAACATCGGCTCGATCGTGCGTACGGCCAATGCGTTCGCCGCCGCCGAGGTGCACATCATCGGCAAGAGACGCTGGAACCGGCGCGGTGCGATGGTGACCGATCGCTACCAGCACGTACGCCATCACGACACGGTCGCCGACTTCGCCAGCTGGGTCACCGAGGCGGGCCTCACCGTGATCGGCATCGACAACGTGGACGACTCGGAGCCGATTGAGACCGCTGAGCTGCCCCGAGAATGCGTTTTGGTCTTCGGCCAGGAGGGCCCCGGCCTGTCGGACGATGCGCGGGGCGCGTGCGAACGCACGCTCTCGATCGCCCAGTTCGGGTCGACCCGCTCGATCAACGCCGGAGCGGCTGCCGCGATCGCGATGCACGCCTGGATCCGCGAGCATGCCGAACCAGCCGATTGACGATCGCAAATTGTCTGACTAAAGTCAGAGAATGGCTGATGCGGTGGCAACCCTGCGACGGTTCAACCGTTCGTGGTCACAGCGGGTCGGTGTGCTCGACGAATCGTTCCTCGGATCGGGACGGCCGCTCGGTCCGTCCCGGCTGCTGTTCGAGCTGCGCTCCGGCGGAAGCAGCGTGCGAGAGCTGAGGGAGCGGATGGACCTCGACTCGGGATATCTGAGCCGACTGCTCCGACAGCTGGAGTCCGAAGGGCTGATCGCCGTGACGCCCGATCCCTCTGACGCACGACGGCGGATCGCGACCCTGACCAGTCAGGGTGTGGCCGCGCAGCAGGAGCTCGATGACCGGTCCGATGCCATCGCCCACCGACTGGTCGACGCATTGTCCGAACGCCAGCGCGTCCGGCTGGCCGAGTGCCTGGACCAGGCCGACCGGCTGGTCCGCGCCGCGACGGTTTCCCTCGACCTCGTGGACCCGGGGTCTGCGGCTGCTCGCACCGCTGTCACTGCCTACTTCCGCGAGCTGGACGAGACGTTCGAGGGCGGTTTCGACGCCGCTGCCGGCAACGGTGACGAACAGACTTTGGGCGGTGACACCGGACGGTTCCTGGTCGCGATCAGTGGCGGGGTCGTCGTCGGCTGCGGCGGACTGCAGACGTTGGAGCCGGGGGTTGGCGAGATCAAACGGATGTGGGTGCACCGTGACTGGCGCGGGCTGGGTCTGGCCGGCCGGCTGCTGCGCCGGCTCGAGCGCGAGTCGTCTGCCCTCGGCCACCAGGTCGTACGTCTCGACACCAACAGCTCATTGGCTGACGCGATCGCGATGTACCGGGCCGCGGGCTACGTCGAGATCCCGCGCTACAACGACAACCCGTACCCCGACCACTGGTTCGAGAAGTCCCTCTAGGCTCGGGACATGGCTCCACGGGTGCTGGTGATCGGCGGCGATGCAGCGGGTATGACGGTGGCGGCCGGACTGCGGCGACGACTGCCCGAGGACCACGTGGTCACCGTGCTGGAGCGCACCAGCTGGACGTCGTACTCCGCCTGCGGCATCCCCTACTGGATCGCCGGCGAGGTCGGATCACCCGATGACCTGGTCGCCCGTACGCCCGAGGAGCACCTCGCCAACGGTATCGACCTGCGGCTCGGCACCGAGGCCACCGCTATCGATCCGGCGACCCGCACGGTGACGACGGACGCCGAGACCCTGACGTACGACCGACTGGTCATCGCAACCGGTGCCGAGCCGGTGCGGCCGGACCTGCCGGGCATCGACGGCGACAACATCCTCGGGGTGCAGTCGCTCGACGACGGGCAGGCCGTGATCGACGCGCTCGCGCGCAAACCGAAGCACGTGGTGGTGGTCGGCAGCGGTTATGTCGGGCTCGAGATCGCCGAGGCCTGCGTGGCCCGCGGGTTCGACACCACTGTGATCGAACGCGGCCCGGCGCCGCTCGGTCTGGTCGAGCCGGTTCTCGGCGAGCAGATCGCCGACGCGATGCGGCACCGCGGCATCAAGCTGCACGTCGACACCGAGGTCACCGGGTTCAAGCTCGACGACGGCCGCGTGTCGGCCGTGACCACGGCGGACGGGGAGGTGCCGGCGGATCTCGTCGTCCTGGGACTCGGTGTTTCGGCGCGTTCGGCCCTGGCCGGGGAGGCCGGCCTGCCACTCGGCGCCAAGGACGGCATCGTCGTCGATGAGCATCAGCGCGTCGCCGGCTTCGACGACATCTGGGCGGTTGGCGACTGCGTCGTCACCTTGGACCGGGTGACCGGCGAGCTCATCCACGTGCCGTTGGGAACCCACGCCAACAAGCAAGGCGTGGTGGCCGTCGACAACATCGCCGCCGACCTGCTCGGTGAGACGCCCCGGCTCAGCTTCCCCGGTGTGGTGCAGACCGCGATCACGAAGTTCTGCTCGCTGGAGATCTCGCGTACGGGCCTCGGAGTGCAGCAGGCCCGGGACGCCGGGTTCGATCCGGTCGTCGCGTCGATCGAGACCACCAACTTCGCCGGCTACATGCCCGATCCCGGCACCATGACGATCCTGATGGTCGCCGACCGATCCAGCCGCCGATTGCTCGGCGCCCAGATCGTCGGCGCCGAGGACGCTGCGCTGCGCATCGACGTGGCTGCGACCGCGCTCGCCGCCGACCTGACGGTCGACGAGGTCCTGATGCTCGACCTGGCGTACGCCCCACCGTTCTCCTCGGTATGGAGCCCCATCCTGGTGGCCGCCCGTGCGACGGTCCGCGCGCTCGACGGCTGAGCTCCCTAGGTGACTTCCTGGTAACTCGGACGGCTGGAATACTGGACGCGCACCCCACCCCTTACCAGGAGAATTCATGCCCGTCGCCACCCCTGAGGTCTACGCCGCGATGCTCGACAAGGCCAAGAGCGAGTCCTTCGCCTACCCGGCCATCAATGTCGCGTCCTCGCAGTCGCTGAACGCCGCACTCGCCGGATTCGCGGAAGCCGAGAGCGACGGCATCATCCAGGTGTCGACCGGCGGTGCCGAATACTTCTCCGGACCCACCGTCAAGGACATGGTGTCGGGCTCGATGGCGTTCGCGGCCTTCGCCGAGGAGGTCGCCAAGAAGTACCCCA
>JAWWPE010000001.1:0-2922 GCA_033850895.1 Nocardioidaceae bacterium
TTGACCGCGAGGCTGGCGCCGCCGGTCAGGCCGACGATGGTCTGCAACAAGAAGGGGGTGACCTCCTTGCCCGACAGGCCCTGCTCGTCGGCCATCCGCAGCGCCTCGGCGAGGGCCCGATCGTGCACGGCCGGGTCGAGCTGCTCGGACTCCGGCAGCGGATTGGCCACCAGGATCGCCGCGGGCTGACCCAGCTCGTCACGTGCTGCCATGACGTCCGCGACGGCTGCGGCATCCGGCACCGACCAGTCGAGGGTGTAGCCCGAGTCGGTGAGCCAGAAGCTCGGGAAGCGATCGGTCCCGAAGCCCAGCACGATCACGCCGAGCGACTCGAGCCGTTCGAGGGTCGCCGGTATGTCGAGGATCGACTTCACGCCGGCCGACACCACCGTGATGGGTACCTCGGACAGCACCTTGAGGTCGGCGGACTCGTCGAACGTCTCCGAAGCCCCACGGTGGACGCCGCCGAGGCCGCCCGTGGCGAACACCCGGATGCCGGCGAGGTCGGCGATGTATGAGGTGGCAGCCACCGTCGTCGCGCCGCTGCCGCCCCTGGCCAGCACGACCGGCAGGTCGCGGACACTGAGCTTGGGGATGTCCTCGTTGGCGATGCGGTCCAGCTCGTCAGGCGTGAGGCCGGCCTTGAGCTGTCCGTCGAGCACCGCGACCGTGGCGGGCACGACGCCCTGCTCGGTGAGCAACGACTCGAACCGGCGCGCGGCGGCCAGGTTGTCGGGCCGGGGCAGGCCGTGCGAGATGATCGTCGACTCCAGCGCGACAACGGGCTGACCTGCGGCGATGGCCGCCTCGGCGTCCGGCGCGATGCTCAGGGGGATGGCCACCGAGCCAGCCTACCGAGCGGGCGCGGATGACCCGGCGGTCAGCCGCCGAGCTCCTGAACGACTGCCGTCAGGGTGGCGGCCTGCCGGGTGAGTTCTTCATCGCTGGGATCGTCGCCGAGTCGCCCGGCCAGCTCCGACCGGGAGATCACCTCGAGCCCCTGGTCGGCATCCGAGACCTCGACACGCCCTTCCAGCAGCGCGAGCGTGGCGGTGTCCGAGTCGGCGTCGAGGAGGGCTCGGAGGTGGTCCGGCGTGATGGTCTGTGGATCGGTCATGAGGATCGTGTGCCCCGGAACGGCCGTATCCAATCGCCCTCAGGGCTCCTTGAAAGCGGCGAAGGCAGCGGTCACGGTGCGCTTGCCGTGGGCCGCCTGCATCTCTGCGAACATCCCGTACTTGTAGTCACCCCTCCGGGTGTTCGGGTAGGTGAGGAAGTTGTCCGAGGTGGATCCGTCGGCTTCCAGCTTCGCGGCCTTCAGGCACGAGGCGACCATCGCCGTGTGCGACTCCGCCGGGTCCGCCGAGCTGTCGGTCTTGCCGGGCAGGGCAGCCGCACTCTTCCCGAACCAGGTGGCGAGCTCCTCGCACGCAGCAGGCGCGCTGCCGGAGTCGATCGCGTGGGACCACCCGACGACGTACTTCGGCCCGCCGCCAGCGTCGTCCTGGACGCGAAGCACCCGGGTCTTGCCCGCATCTGTGCCCTTGACCGGGTTCACTTCGCCGAGCGCCTCTCCGAGCGCGGTGCGATCCACTGACCAGGTGGTGCCGGGTGAGCTGACCTGGCCCAGGTAGGCAACCGGCCCCTTGCCGTCCGAGCCGTTGCCGCAGGCCGCAAGCACGGTGAGGGCAAAGGTCGCCGCCGCGAGCCGCCCGAGAAGGCTCATGCTCAGATCTCGGTGCGGTGGAAGTTGGCGTGCGAGCGGGAGGCCGTCGGACCACGCTGGCCTTGGTAGCGCGAGCCGTACTTCGCAGAGCCGTAAGGGTTGTCGGCCGGCGACGAGAGCCGGAAGTAGCAGACCTGGCCGATTTTCATGCCTGGGTAGAGCTTGATCGGCAGCGTCGCCACGTTGGCGAGCTCGAGCGTCACGTGACCGGAGAATCCGGGGTCGATGAAGCCCGCCGTCGAGTGCGTCATCAGCCCGAGTCGACCGAGCGACGACTTGCCCTCAAGACGCGCGGCGATGTCGTCGGGGAGGGTCACCAGCTCATACGTCGACCCGAGGACGAACTCTCCGGGATGCAGGATGAACGCCTCGTCCCTGCCGACCTCGACTTCGCGGGTGAGGTCGGACTGGTCGGCGGCGGGGTCGATGTGCGGGTACTTGTGGTTGTCGAACACCCGGAAGAACTTGTCGAGCCGTACGTCGATGCTCGACGGCTGGATCATCTCGCGATCGAAGGGGTCGAGCGCCACGCGTCCGGCATCGATCTCGGCCAGGATGTCGCGGTCTGAGAGGAGCACGAGTCGAAACTAACCTATGCGGCTGCGCCATCCCCCGAGAGCGCCAAGAATTGCGCCGGCGATCGCGGTGATGACCGGCAACAGACCGGGCGTGCTCCCCAGGGACACGTGATCCGCGCGGTCAGCGAGTGCGCGGACGAGCAGAATGGACGAGCCGAAGATCGCCCCGCCGACGACGCCGCGCATGGCCCCGGAACGTGCGTCGCCATGCTCGAGGCCGGCGACGAACCCGCCGATCGTCGCCAGCACCTGCAAGGCCCAGTAGCCACCCGCCGAGAGGCCGAGCACCCATCCGGACGCCCCGCCGAGGAGCGCCGGACCGACGACAACGCCGAAGACCCGGCCAACCGTCGGCTGTTCGCTGAACGGTCGGATCAGACGTACGCCAGACTGAGGCTTTGCTGATGTCATCCGTGCACCATCCCACGCCAGGGGTCATCGAGGAGCCGCCATGCGCGCAGTCACCTGTCACGAGGGCAACCTCGCCGTCGCCGAGCTCGAGACCCCCGCGCCCGCCAAGGGCCAGCTGCTGGTCGAGGTGCAGCGCTGCGGCATCTGCGGATCCGATCTGCACGCCCGGCTGCACGGCGATGAGCTGGCCGATGTCGTGGTCGAGGT
>JAWWPE010000013.1:0-13607 GCA_033850895.1 Nocardioidaceae bacterium
GCCCAGCAGACCGTCGCGGTGACGGCGCTCGAGCCGGTCGACGTCGAGGAGTGGTTCGACACGGTCCGCCGCAGTGCGCCGTTCGCGACCCTGCCCCGGTCGGCATACGACGCAACGCTCGACCTGCTGGCCGGCCGCTATCCGTCCGACGAGTTCGCCGAGCTGCGGCCGCGACTCGTGTGGGACCGCGACGCCGGCACGCTGACCGGGCGGCCCGGCGCCCAGCGGCTCGCCGTGACGAGCGGCGGCACGATCCCCGACCGCGGCATGTTCTCGGTCAACCTGGCGGCGGGCTCGGACGAGGCCGGCAGCCGCAAGGTCGGCGAGCTCGACGAGGAGATGGTCTACGAGTCACGTATCAACGACGTGTTCGCCCTCGGTGCCACCAGCTGGCGGATCCAGGAGATCACCCACGATCGGGTGATCGTGACCCCGGCCTTCGGCCAGCCCGCGCGGTTGCCGTTCTGGAAGGGCGACGCGATCGGTCGGCCCTATGAGCTCGGCGAGGCGATCGGCGGATTCGTCCGTGAGGCCAGCGTCCTGAGCCCCGACAAGCTCGCGGAGCGCACCTCCGCGCTTGGCCTGGACCGCCGCGCTTCGGACAATCTGGGCGCCTACCTCCGCGACCAGAAGGAAGCCACCGGCCAGGTGCCATCGGACCGTACGCTCGTGGTCGAGCGGTTCCGCGACGAGCTCGGCGACTGGCGGGTCGTGCTCCACTCGCCGTTCGGCCGCCGGGTCCATGCCCCCTGGGCTCTTGCCGTCGCGGCCCGCATACTCGAGCGCTACGGGATGGACGGCTCGGTCGTGGCCAGCGACGACGGCATCGTGGCGCGCATTCCCGACACCGAGACCGAACCTCCCGGCGCCGACCTGTTCGTGTTCGACACCGACGATCTCGACAAGATCGTGACCGAGGAGGTCGGCGGTTCGGCGCTGTTCGCGTCGCGTTTCCGCGAGTGCGCCGCCCGCGCTCTGCTGCTCCCGCGACGCAACCCCGGTTCGCGCGCGCCCCTGTGGCAGCAGCGGCAACGGGCTGCCCAGCTCCTCGACGTCGCGCGCAAGTATCCGTCGTTTCCGATTCTGCTCGAGACGGCTCGCGAATGCCTGCAGGACGTCTACGACCTGCCGGCGCTGACCACCCTGTCCAGGCGCCTGGAGTCCCGCGAGATCCAGATCGCCGAAGTCACGACCGAGCGCGCCTCACCGTTCGCCCAGACATTGCTGTTCGGCTACGTCGCGGCATTCCTCTACGAGGGCGACACCCCGCTGGCCGAGCGGCGCGCGTCCGCGCTGACCCTCGATCCCACACTGCTGGCCGAGCTGCTCGGGCGGGCGGAGCTGCGCGAGCTGCTCGATCCCGGGGTCCTCGAACAGCTCGATCTCGAGCTCCAGCGCCTCACCGACGACCGCCGTGCCAAGGACATCGAGGGCGTTGCCGACCTGCTGCGGATGCTCGGACCGCTGTCGACAGCTGAGATCCGGGACCGCGTGCAACCGGATGTTGCCGAAGACGCGCAGGGCTGGCTCGCCGAGCTGCAGGAAGCTCGCCGGGTCATCGAGGTCTCGATCGCCGGCGAGCTGCGATGGGCCGTTGTCGAGGACGCCGGGCGGCTCCGCGATGCGCTCGGCGTCGTGGTCCCGATCGGCATTCCTGAGGCGTTCCTCGACGTCGTCGACGACCCGCTGACCGATCTGGTCTCGCGGCACGCACGCACGCACGGACCGTTCACCACCGACGACGTAGCGATCCGGTTCGGCCTGGGCAGCGCTGTGGCCTTGCAGGTGCTGCGACGACTGTCCCGCGACGGCCGCCTGACCGAGGGTGAGTTCCGGCCCCAGTCGACCGGGAGCGAGTGGGTCGAGCCGGGCGTGCTGCGCCGGCTCCGGTCCCGCTCACTCGCGGCGGCCCGCCATCAGGTCGAACCGGTCGAGCCGTTGACGTTCGCCCGTTTCCTGCCGTCCTGGCAGGGCGTCGGAGGCAACCTGCGAGGTCCCGACGGTGTGCTCTCGGCCATCGACCAACTCGCCGGCCTGGCTCTGCCTGCATCGGCCTGGGAGTCGTTGATCCTGCCGGCACGTGTACGCGACTACTCCCCGGCAATGCTCGACGAGCTCACCTCCGCCGGCGAGGTGATGTGGTCCGGCGCCGGCAGCCTGGCCGGCAACGACGGCTGGGTCCAGCTGCAGCCGGCAGATCTCGTGCTCCGCGCGGCCGGCGCCCGAGATCCGGAACCGCACTCATTGCAGACCGCGATCCTCGAGGCGCTCAGCGGCGGCGGGGCTTTCCTGGTCCGCCAGCTCGCCGACGTGGTCGGTGCCGACGATGACAGCGACCTGGCCACTGCGTTGTGGGATCTCGTGTGGGCCGGACGAGTCAGCAACGACACGTTCGCACCGATCCGTACGCTCGTCGGCCGCGGCGGCGCGCATCGCACGGTTCGGGCGGCTCCCCGAGCCCGCATCCACGGCCGGCGCTCACGATCGCCCCGGGTCGCGTTGCAGGGACCACCGACGGTGAGCGGCCGATGGTTCGCGCTGTCCGAGACGGCGAGCGACCCGACCAGCGTCCAGCTGGCCCGCACCGAGTCGCTCGTCGGGCGCTATGGCGTGGTGACCCGCGGCTCGGTGATGGCTGAGCAGACACCCGGCGGATTCGCCGCGATCTATCGGGTGCTGCGCGAGCTCGAGCAGACCGGCTCGGTCCTTCGCGGCTACTACATCGAGACGCTCGGCGCCGCCCAGTTCGCGGCCCCGTCGACCGTCGACCGCATGCGTGGCCACGTCAGCGATGACGACCGGCCGACCGACTCGCCCGCGGTGACCTTGGCTGCGACAGACCCTGCCAATCCCTACGGCGCTGCGCTCCCGTGGCCGGTCCGCGAGGCCGATGACGACTCGACCGGCCATCGACCGGCTCGCAAAGCCGGCTCGCTCGTCGTCATGCACGATGGGCGGCTCGTCGTCTACCTCGAGCGGGGCGGCAAGAAGGCGCTCGTCCTCGACCAGGATCCCGTGCGGTTGGCTGCGGCGGCCTCCTCCCTCGCATCCATCGTCCGCGCGCGCCGGGTGCACCGATTGTCGATCGAGACAGCCAACGGCCAGCCAGTCGGCGCCACCCCGTTCGGCGAGGCGTTGCGCGAGGCCGGCTTCGAGCGCATACCGAAGGGACTCCGGCTCGATGCCTGAGGGCGACACCGTATGGCGCACCGCCCGCCACCTGCACGAGGCGCTCGCGGGGCGTCGACTGACCCGCACCGACTTCCGCGTCCCGGCCTTCGCGACGGTCGACCTCAGCGGCGAGACGGTCGACGAGGTGGTCAGCCATGGCAAACACCTGCTGATCCGCACTCCCGAACACTCCATCCACTCCCACCTCAAGATGGAGGGAGCGTGGCACGTCTACCGGCTCGATTCACCGTGGCGCCGGCCCGGACACTCCGCCCGTGCGGTGCTCGAAAACGATGAGTGGCAGGCAGTCGGCTACTCGCTCGGCATCCTCGAAGTCCTCGACCGGACAGGTGAGGACGAGGCGATCGGCTATCTCGGGCCCGATCTTCTCGGCCCCGGCTGGGATCTCGACGAGGCGGTGCGACGGGTCGGTGCGGATCCCGTGCGGCCGATCTTCCTGGCCCTGCTCGACCAGCGCAATGTCGCGGGCTTCGGCAACGAGTACGTCAACGAGCTGCTGTTCCTGATGGGTCTCCTGCCGACGCATCCCGTCGGCGAGGTGCGCGACCTGCGCCGGGTGATCTCCAAGGGACAGCGCATGCTCGACGTCAACAAGGCCCGGGTCGACCGTAGTTTCACCGGCAGCGCGCGCCAGGGCGAGGACCGCTGGGTCTACAACCGCGAGCGCGCCAGGTGTCGCCGGTGCGGCACGCCGCTGCGCAGCGGCAAGCTCGGCGATCGCCCGACCACCGAGCGCGATGTGTTCTGGTGCCCGACCTGCCAGACCTAGCCGGCAACCTTGTGGACGAAATCGGCGATCGTCCTGAGCACCTTGGGCCCTGCAGCCCCGGTGAACATCATGCTGGCGTGCTCAGATCCCGGCACGATCAGCAGCCGATGATCCGGTGACGCCTTGGCGGCTGCCTCGTTCGTACGAGCCGAGTCGGCAAAGTCCGTGTCACCCTTCGCGGCGATCTGCAGGAACGGCACATCGAGCGCGGCGGCATCGTCTCCGGAGATGCTGGCCGGCGAGAGCGCCACGACGGCATCGACGGGAGGTTTGACCACCGAGCCCGCCACGATCGACTCCGCGCCACCCAGCGAGCCGCCGACCAGGATGATCTTGTGGGCTCCTCTCTTGTGGGCCAGCTTCACCATCTCACTGATCTGCTCGGCACCCTCGCCGATCACCTGGTCGTACAGCATCACCTGGTGTCCGTCAGCGGCGAGTCGCTCAGCCAGCGGCACCCACGTGCATACCGTGCCGTTGATCTCGTAGGTGACGATCGCAACGCTGTCACCCTTGCCGAACAACGCGACATCCGCGGCGATGCCACCACCCTCGTGGTGCAGGAGCGTCGCGTCGCTGGGCTTGATGCACCCGCTGACGTCCTTGAGCACGGTGTCCGTCGCCTTGGGCGTGACGACCGGGGCGACGCTGCCACGGCTGCCACCGCAGCCGGCAAGCACGATCGCGACAGCCACTGACACGGTTCCGCCACGCAACACCCCGACGGCTCCCATCGCCCGATGCTAAGCCGTGCCGGGGCGTCCGCGCCACACCGCTACGCAGCGGCAGACCTAGAGCTTCTCAAGAGCTGCGCGCTGGTCCTTCAGATCCGCGAGCAGAAGCTTTGCCATCCGGGCGAAGAAGTGATCTGACCACTTCGGATAGGCCCGGACGGTCTTGTCCTTCTTGAGCGCCGGGTCCAGGGCGAGCACGGCCTTCTTGACCTTGGGCAGATCTGCGGCATACAGCTTGTCGAGCGCCTTGTTGTGCTTCGGGAGGTTGGCATTGTTGACCGAAGACTTCATCGTGCGTACGTACTGATAGTTCTTGAGCTGCAGCTTCTGATAGGCGTCGGAGGTCTTGAAGAGCACGTCGCAGGCCGATCCGTATGACGTGGCGCGGCACTCCTTGGAGTTGTAGAACTTCACGCCTGCCGCCCGATAGAGCTTCGCGGCCTTGATCCGCAGGTCGGCGTACTTGTTCTTCTTCTTGGCGATCGACGACACGCAGCCATCCTTGCCCTTCGCACAGAAGATCCCGCCCGGCTCGGTGTCACCAGGCTTCATTGCGTACTTCTTCGAGGACGACCACAACTTGTCCGGTTCGACCGCCGACTTGTTGACACCGATGTTCCATCGGCAGTCGCGCTCGATCTGCGCGAGCTTGGCCGACGCACTCTTGACGTACGCGTGAACGATCTTCGCCCGGCGATCGGATCTTTCGCGAGCGTCGCTGTAGTCGGAGTTGAGCTTGCCCAGCAACCCGCTCGTGCCCATCGTCGGAAGACGACCGGCCGCGGTGACGAGCTTCTTGCGCTCGGCGGCCACCGTGTCGCAACCCTTCGTCTGGGTCGCCAGCGCCTTGACCGTGTTGGCGTCGGACTTCAGATACGTGCCCTTGGGCACGGTCGCGGTGGCGGAAAGCAGGATCGGCTTCTGCTTGGTACGCCACGATGCATAGTCATGGTCGTAGTCCGACGCCTTGCCGCCGGCCACCGACGACCCGTACAGGAACGAGCCGGCGATCAGAGCGATCACCACAACCGCGATGGCGGTCAGGATGATGTACAGGCGCCTACGGCTCCTGGGATCTGGCGAGCTGATTTCGGTCATGGTCGTTCCCCCTGCAGCACCACGGCGTCACAACGCAATACGGGTGGTGCGCTCCCCGACCGCGCGGCACCATCATGGCGTGTCGACCGGAGGCCGCGTGACGCGGCCCCTTCAGGCCCGAACGGAAACCTTGGCCTTGCCGAACACCATGTCCTGTTCGAGGTCGGTGCGTCTCATGTCGCGCGAGTCCTGGAACCAGTTCTGCCGGATCGTCCACGGTGAGCTCTGCCCCTGCTGTGGCAGCTGGTCGACGACCCGCTGCACGTACCCGGAGGTCAGGTCGAGGATCGGTCGTGGCGCGTCGCCGGCACCCTTCGGGTCAGGCATGCCGTACGCATAACCCTTCGCGTCGAGGTGATTGATCAACTTGCACACGTACTGCGACGACAGGTCGGCCCGAAGAGTCCACGAGGCGTTGGTGTAGCCGACGCACCACGCGAAGTTGGGCAGCCCGCTGAACATCAGGCCCTTGTAGACGTACAGCTCGTGCGGGTTGATGTCCTTGCCGTCGACGCTGAGCTTGAGCTGGCCGAACGCGACAACCTGCAGGCCGGTCGCGGTGATGATGATGTCGGCGTCGAGGTGCTCGCCGGACTCCAGGTCGATGCCGGTCGGCGTGACGGTCCTGATGTGGCCGGTGACG
Organism: Nocardioidaceae bacterium; assembly: GCA_033850895.1. Classification (GTDB taxonomy): domain Bacteria; phylum Actinomycetota; class Actinomycetes; order Propionibacteriales; family Nocardioidaceae; genus Aeromicrobium. Next base: position 6,437 of record JAWWPE010000013.1, read on the forward strand.
ATCGATGCCTTGCCGCTGCGGATCGTCTTGAACAGGTCGCCGTTCGGCACGATGCACAGGCGCTGGTCCCACGGGTTGTACTTCGGGTTGAAATGCGTTCCGAGGTCGTAGTCGTCGGGCAGTCTCTTGGCGGCCTGCTTCGTGAGCATCTTGCGCGAGGCGTTGGGGAAGCGCTGACAGAACAGATACATCCCGACCGAGAAGGCGGCATTCTTGCGGCGGATCGCTCGGTGCGCGAAGCCGTCAGGAAGCACCTTGCGCATGACGTCGGCGATCTTGTCGTCGTCGGGCAGCGCGAGGATGTATGACGGGGAGCGCTGCAGCATCGTGATGTGCTTGACCTTGTCGGCCATTGAAGGCATCAGCGTGACCGCGGTGGCGCCGCTGCCGATCACGACGACTTCCTTGCCGTCGTAGTCGAGGTCTTCGGGCCAGAACTGCGGGTGGACGACCTGCCCGTTGAACGTGTCGATGCCGGGGAAGTCGGGCCGATAACCCTTGTCGTAGTTGTAGTAGCCGCTGCACAGGTAGAGGAATGACGCGGTCTGGGTCACGGTCGTGTCGCCCACCTGGGAGGTGACGGTCCACCGAGCGTCATCGGTGGACCACGCTGCGGACACGACGCGGTGACCGAAACGGATGTTCTGCTCGATGCCGAACTCGTCGGCGGCATCGCGGATGTAGTTGCGAATGTCGTCACCGTCGGCGATCGACTTGGGGTTCTTCCACGGCCGGAATGGCCAGCTCAGCGTGTACATGTCGGAGTCCGAACGGATGCCGGGATAGCGGAACAGATCCCACGTGCCACCGATCGCGTCGCGCGCTTCCAGGATCGCGTACGTCTTGCCGGGGCATTCGGTCTGCAGCCGGTACGCGGCACCGACTCCCGAGAGCCCAGCCCCGACGATGACGACGTCCACGTGCTCGCCAGAGATCTGCTCGGTCATGGTGCCCCTTTTCGCGTACCGATGGTATGTGAACCATAGCGGGCGGAGGCCACGGACGCCACGCCTTTTGGGCCTGCCCCACTAGGATCGCGACGTGACCTCACAGACGATGGAAACCGACGAGCTGGTCGTGACCGAGGGCAATCGTGCACTCGGCTGGCTGATGACGATCGGCGGGGCGCTCGCGCTCTACGCGGCAACGATTCTCACGATCGACAAGCTCACCCTGCTGCAGGACAAGATCGACGGCACGGTCAAGCAGCTCGGCTGCGACCGCAACGCCTTCGTCAGCTGCAGCGCCGTGATGGACTCGGACCAGGCGCATGCCTTCGGGTTCGCCAACTCGATCATCGGCATTGGGGCGTTCGCGGTGGTGCTCACCCTCGGAGTCCTGGTGCTGGCCCGGGTCGAGCTGCCCGGATTCATCTGGGTTGGCCTGCAGGTCGGCGTCCTGTTCGGCATCGGTTTCGTCACCTGGCTGCAGAGCCAGAGCATCTACGAGATCGGCAAGCTGTGCCCCTGGTGCATGGTCGTCTGGTCGGTGATGATTCCGCTCTTCGTTCTCGTCACGGCGCGCAACCTGAGGGCCTGGAGCCCGACCGGCGCGATCTCGCGGTTGGTCAACGACTGGACGCTGCTGATCGTCATCCTCTGGTACGTCGCCGTGATTGCCGCGGTCTGGTTCAAGTTCGGCTCCGACCTCTGGGCCTAGACGCTCAGGCTTCGACCAGTCCGTCCAGCACGGCGGCCAGCCGCACGTCGCGGTCGGTCACTCCCCCGGCATCGTGGCTGCTGAGTCGCGCGTCGACGCGGTTGTAGACATTGGTCCACTCGGGGTGGTGGTCCAGCTCGTCGATTGCGGGCGCGGCTCGCGCCATGAAGTCCATCGCCGCTGCGAAGTCGGCGAACTCATACGTCTTGGTGATGGCATCGCCGACGTTGGTCCACCCGGGCAGGCCGGCCAGGGCCGACTCGATCTGTTCGGAGGTGAATGGGGTGCTCATGCACCCGACGATACGTCCGGGCCGTGGCGACCCGGACGTACGCCGTGCTCCGCCCGAGTCAGTAGCCCCCGTCAGAGCCCGCAGCGGGTGCCTTCTTGGTGATCTCGTTGCCGGCCGGGGAGATGACGTGCCACTCACCGTCGTCGCCCTGACCCTTCGTGTCACCAGCCGATGCGTCATCCGCGAAGGTGTAGATCGGCCGGCCGTTGATGGTGATCTGCTTGCCGCCGTCGGTCCCGGTGATCGTCGCCACCGTGCCGGTGACGCCGTCCACCTTCGGCTTTGCCGCTGATGAGGTGATCGCTGACCACTCCGACGCGCAGCTGCCCGTGCACGTGCTCTTGCCCGAGTTGGCGACATCCTTGTCGAAGAAGTACGCCGTCATGCCCTTGCCGTCGACGACGACCCGGCCGAGAGAGGTCTTGGCCGTGCCGAGGTCGCTGCCGGCCGACGGAGCAGATCCGCCGCCGGAATCGGAGCTGCCACAGCCAGCCAGGGCCAGCGCGGCCAATGATGTCCCCGCCACGGCGAGTACGAATGAGTTCTTCACGATGAGCCTTCTTCCGTCGATGTCGAGGAGCGGATCTCCCGTCATGGGTTGGACGAAATAGGCCGGGCCCGCGTTCATTCGCGGTGCAAGATGCGGACCAGCTCGCAAGCACCTGTCGATCTCGTTGAACGAAAGGCCATCGCGCCTCGTTGTACGGATGGAGGTATCGATGTCCAAGGGCCAGGCTGAGCTGTTGCGTGCACTGCACGATGCGCACGGCCCTGCGCTCTTTCGCTATGTCAACCGGCTGACTCGCGATCACGCCTTCGCGCAAGACGTCGTCCAGGAATCGCTGCTGCGAGCCTGGAAACGGCCGGCGATCCTGGAGCAGGGCGACGACGCATCTCGGGCGTGGCTCTTCACCGTGGCGCGCAACCTGGTGATCGACGATCGGCGGAGTGCTCGTCATCGGCACGAATTCTCCGCCGATGAGCTCCCGGGCGGAGCCCGACCGGACGACATCGACGCCGCCCTGGATCGGTGGCTGGTCTCCGACGCGCTGCAGTCGCTCTCGACCGAGCATCGTCACGCCGTGATCAGCGCCTACTACTTGGGTCAGTCAGCTGCGGAAATCGCGAGGCGCGAGAACATCCCGGAAGGCACCGTACGTTCCCGGGTGCACTATGCCCTCCGCGCCCTACGGCTCGCCCTGCAGGAAAGAGGTGTCACGCAATGACCGAAGACCAGTTCCGTGACTGGGACGCCGCCTATGTCCTCGGCATGCTCAGCTCCGAGGACCGCCGGGACTTCGAACGACACCTGACGAGCTGCCCCTCCTGCTCGGCCTCGGTGGCCGAGCTCGCCGGTATGCCCGGAATCCTCGGCACGCTGAGCCGTGACGAAGCCGTTGCCCTGTCAGCTGAGGCCGACGCCGCGGACACGGAGGTACCGCCGCACGATCCCGAGCTGGTGACCCGCCTCGCGGTGGCCGTGGGACGCCGGCGCCAGCGTGTACGCCTCGCGAGTGCCATTGCCGGAGTCGCCGCCGCGGCCGCGCTGGTCATCGGCGGGGTCACGATCGGCTCCGCCGACAATTCGAGCCCCGAACAGGCGGCCGCGGTGGCGATGACCCAGGTCAAGCCTGGTCTCATGACCGCCGACATCAGCGTGACGAAGAAGTCGTGGGGCACCCGGTTCGACTGGAGCTGCCACTACCTCAACACCGCGGTCTGGGACAGCGGCACGTCGAAGTACGAGCTGGTCGCGACCGACAACGGTGGCACCGACACGGTGGTGGCCACCTGGACGGCGAACGGACCGAAGACGACGGCGCTGGCCGCGGCCAGCAGCCTGCCGACGTCCAGCATCCGTCACCTGGAGATCCGGCTCGCCGGGTCGACCCAGCCACTGACCACATTGGACCTGTAAGACCCGTCGCATCTGGCAGGCTGTGGCGATGCTGACCGAAGAGCTCCGCGCCACCAGGGACAAGATCGTTCGCGACCATTTCGAGGACGAGATCGCGCAACAGTGGGACGACGTGCTGTCGACGTTCCCCCATCCGCGCTATGAGCTGATCGCCACCGGCGACGAATACGTCGGCGACGCGGCCGTGCGCGGCTACTACCACTCCAGCAGGGTGGCGTTTCCCGACCAGCGGGGCGAGATCATCGCGCTCCGCCACAGTGACGACGCCGTCATCGTCGAGTTCTTCCTCGAGGGCACGCACCTCGGGCCGTTCGGAGCCATCCCGGCGACGGGCAGCGCCTTCAAGGTGCGGATGACGGCGTTCTTCCTGTTCGAGGGTGAAGAGCTGACCTGTGAGCGCATCTACTTCGACGTGCTGACCCTGCTCAAGCAGCTGATCGGCGGCCTCAACCTCAGGAATCCCAAGAACTGGTGGCTCCTTGCGCGCGCCGCGAACGGCGCGCGCAAGGAGCTCTAAGCCTCGGCGTCGAGGGCGGCGGCCACCCGGCGGTGGGCCTCCCAGATCTCCTCGGGCATGTTGTCGAACAACTTGAGGTGCTCCTCGCGGAAGCCCATCTCCTGGCGCCAGCGCGCGTTGTCGATCGACAGGATCGTGTCGAGATCCTCGGGCGTGATGTCCACACCGTCGAGGTTGAGCTCTTCCTTCGTCGGGATGATGCCGACCGGCGTCTGACGTCCGGTGACCTCGCCGTTCTTGAGCTGCAGGAGCCACAGCAACGGGCGCAGGTTGTCGCGGTAGCCGGGCCACAGGTAGTGGCCGTCCTCGCCACGCTGGAACCAGTTGACGTGCGCGAAGATCGGCAGGTCCTTGGCCGCCCCGACGATCTTGAGGTAGTGCTCCGCGTAGTCGCCCTCGCCATACGCCATGAACGGACGGTTGGACATCGGGTCATAGCGCAGCATGCCCTCGACACCCTCGGCCGCGGCCGTGGCCTCGGCGCCAAGCGTCAGACCGTCGTAGACACCCTCGGCGAGGTCGGTAATCGCACGGATCAGCGGCTCGCGGTCGCGCGTACGTCCACCGAAGATGATCGCGTCGATCGGCACGCCGGAGGACGCGTTGTAGTCGTCCGCGATGTTGGGGACGTTGTCGAGCGTCGTGGTGAAGCGGCTGTTGGGGTGCGCCCATGGGCTGTCGTCGCCGTTCTCGCGATCGGCGATCGGGGCACCGGTCCAGTCCAGCCAGCCGTGCGTGTCGGCCGGCGGGTTCGGCGTACGGCCTTCCCACCAGACTTCGTGCGTCGTCGGGTTGTACGCGATGTTGGTGAAGATCGCGTCGGTGCCCTCGGCGATCGAGGCCAGGGCGGTCGGGTTGGTGCCCTCGTTGGTGTCCTTGGCGACGCCGAAGACGCCGTACTCCGGGTTCATGCCGTAGAGCTTGCCGGTCGCCTCATCGACCCACAGCCACGCAATGTCATCGCCGTAGAACGACACGTGATAACGATCGCCCAGCACATCGGGAGCCAGCATCATGGCCAGGTTGGTCTTGCCGGAGGCACTCGGGAAGCCGCCACAGATGTGGTACGTCTTGCCGGTTTCCTTGTCCTTGATGCCGATCAACATGTACTGCTCGGCGAGGAACTTGCGGGACGCCCAGCCGTCGTATGCCGCCTGGCGCAGGCCGTGTGCGATCTTGCCCAGCAACGCATTTCCGCCGTACGACGATCCGTAGTGCAGGATCGTGCGCTCGTCGGCAACCGTGACGAAGTACCGCTGATCGTCGGGCGTGCCCTGACCGAGGTTCTCCAGGTCGCCGGTCACGTGGACCGCGCGGACGAAGCTGTTGGGGTCTTCGAGGTCGTTGATGAAGTCGACGCCGACCCTGGCCATGCGGATCATGTGCAGGACCACGGTGCGCGTGTCGGTCAGCTCGATGCCGGCTGCCCACGGCGCGAGCGCGTTGCCCGGAGGTGACATGAGATAGGGGATGACGTACATCGTCTTGCCCTTCGAGGCGCCGCGCATGCGGTCCTCGAGCATGGGCTTCATCTCCGAAGCCGGACGCCAGTTGTTGTAGACACCGGCATCGGACGGGTTGTTCGTGGCGACGATCGTCCGCTCCTCGGAGCGTGCGGTGTCCTTCACGTAGCTGCGGGAATAGTAGAGACCTTCGCCGGCGGGCTCGAGCTCCCCGGCCTCCAGTGCCTCGGCAATGAGTCGTGCGTCATCGGACGCGCTGACCACCTCTACTCGGTCGGCACCGGTGAGCTCGGCCCAGTGCCGAACGTACTCACGTGCCTGCGGGTTGGTCAGTCCTGCTTCGTCCAGTGCTGCCTCAACATCTGCCATGGTGCGCGCAATCCTCTCGACTGGTGATGCCCAGGGCGTGCGTAACGGCCCGGGGTCTCGTCGAGGGTACCTGCGGTGACGCCCGAAAAGCGCTGTCGGTATGGGGATGTGGTGCGTTTCACGTGTGTTACGTGGCGATCTCGTGCAGCCCGCCTGCACGGTCGACCCTCGACCCGGAGCTGCCGGATCTCTTGTCGAGCGCCGACTCAACCCAGATAATGCGCTGATGGGTCTAGCGCAACAGTTCGGTCATCCGTCAGGACTACTTGGTGCGGTCGTCGGCCGTGGCATGGCCAGAGGCAATGCAGAGCTCAGCCGATGGGTGGTGCAGCAGGCCTCGGCCGATCACGGTGACGTGGTCAATCGCGTCGCCGAGCTCGGCCCCGGACCCGGCGTAGGCCTGGAGGCGCTGCTCTCGGAATTCCCGACCGCGCAGGTCTGGGGTGTCGACGTGTCGTCGGTCATGCTCTCGCAGTCCAGGAAGCGCAATCAGTCGGAGGTGACCGCCGGACGGCTGACGCTCCTCGAAGGAGGCGTGTCAGCGCTGAGTGCCAGTGCGCCTGCAGACATCGTGATGGCCAATCATGTCTTGTACTTCTGGCAGGACCCGGCAAGTGAGATGGGCCAGATCCGCGAATTCCTTCGGCCCGGCGGCCTCTTGGCGGTCGGCTACCAGCTCAGGCAGAACATGCCAGCGATGGCTCAACGGCGTTTCCCTCCCGCAGGGCATCAGCTCTACGAGACGGATGGTGACGTGACCGAGCTGGCGATCGCGGCAGGTTTTGGCTCGGTGGCACACCTCGTCAAGGGTTCAGCCGAGGCGCCGGAGGGCCGGGTCATGTTGGCAACAGCTTGACCCAGACCAGCGTCATTGGCGGAGCTGACGGGATCCCTTCGTGGGAGCTGCCGGGATCCCTTGTCGGGCGGCTTCGCCGCGTTGATGGGGCCCGACT
>JAWWPE010000074.1:0-8208 GCA_033850895.1 Nocardioidaceae bacterium
AGGAGCTCGAGAAGGCTTGGCGGGCCGCCGTCGACGGATTCGTCACGATCGGGCAACCCTTCGAGCAGGCGCGCTCGGAGACCCGGCTGGCCGCAGTGTTGCGGGCCATCGGCCAGGAGGATGAGGCCCGCGCGCTGCTCGCCTCGGCGCGAGCCATTGCGAGGGAGCTCGGTGCCCGGCCGTTGCTGGCCGAGATCGATGAGGGCGGGGGCCGCGCGTCTCGCACCGACGACGACCTGACTCCGCGCGAGCGTGAGGTGCTCACCCACGTGAGCGCCGGCCGCAGCAATGGCGAGATCGCGGCCCAGCTGTTCATCAGCACCAAGACAGTGTCGGTCCACGTCTCCAACATCCTGGCCAAGCTCAACGCGAGCGGTCGCACCGAGGCCGCCGCGATCGCCCGGCGCCGCGGGCTCCTCGACGACTGAGCAACGCGGGGTCGGTAGCCTGACCCGGTGACTTTCCATCGCTACGTCGCACTCGGCGACTCGTTCACCGAAGGCGTCGGCGACGTCGACGACACCCTCCCCAACGGCGTACGCGGCTGGGCTGATCGGTTCGCCGCGGTGCTCGCCGGGAGCGATCCGACGTTCACGTACGCCAACCTGGCGATCCGCGGCAAGCAGCTGCTGCCGATCCTGGCCGAGCAGATCGAGCCGGCTCTGGCGATGCAGCCTGACCTGGTGACGTTGTATGCCGGGGCCAATGACGTGCTTCGCCCCAGGGTCGACATCGACCGACTCGTCGAGGCGTACGACCAGGGCGTCGGCAGATTGGTCGACGGGGGTGCCCACGTCGTGCTGTTCACCGCGTTCGATCCGGGCGGATCGCCGATCTTCGGGGCGCTGCGGGGGCGGTTCGCGATCTACAACGAGCTCGTGCGCGCCGTCGCCGAGAAGCACGGCGCGACGCTCGTCGACTTCTGGCGCCTGCGTGAATACCGCGACGACCGGATGTGGGCCGACGACCGGATGCACATGTCGAGCGCCGGCCACCAGCGCATGGCCTCCGCCGTGCTCGATGCACTCGGCGTCGACCACGGCCTCAAACCCCTGGAGCTGGTCGACAGGCCCGTGCTCAACGCGAAGGAGCGCAGGGCGGCCAATCTCGACTGGGCCCGCTCGCATGCCGGCCCGTGGGTCAAGCGCCGGCTGACCGGCGTCTCCTCCGGTGACAACCTCACCCCGCGCTGGCCGGCCCTCGCCCCCGTCGAGCGGTGAGCTGGCAACCCCTCCCGCAGACCGGCGGTGACTCTGCAACCTCATCCGGTCCGGATGGGGTTGCCAGGTCACCGCTCCGATGGGCGCCGGTCAGCGGGGAGTCAGGGCATCGCGTACGGGGATGAGCTTCGCGTTCGACTCGGCCAGCTCGTCGGCGGGCACGGAGTCGGCAACGATGCCGCAGCCGGCGAACAGACGCACGCGCATGCCGCCGTCCTCGACCTGGGCGGACCGCAACCCGATGCCCCATTCGCCGTCGCCTGACGCACCGATCCAGCCGACCGGCCCGGCGTAGCGGCCCCGGTCCAGCAGCTCGATCTCGTTGATCAGCGCGACCGCGTCGGCCGTCGGGGTGCCGCCGACCGCCGCGGACGGATGGAGTGAGGCGGCCAGGGTCAGTGCGCTGGCGTCGTCGCGGATGACTCCGGTGACGTCGGTGGCCAGGTGCATCACGTTGGGGAGGTGCAGCACGAACGGCGACTCCGGCACGTTCATGCTCGTGCAGTGCGGAGCCAACGCGTCGGCCACGGAACGTACGGCGTATTCGTGCTCCTCGAGGTCCTTGCTGGACCGTGCGAGGGAGGCGGCGAGGGCGAGATCGTGCGCGTCGTCCCCAGTGCGCCGGATCGTACCGGCCAGCACGCGGGACGTCACAAGACCGCGCTCGAGCCGGACCAGCATCTCCGGGGTCGAGCCGAAGAATCCGTCGACGTGGAACGTCCAGCAGCTGGGGTACTCGTTCGCCAGCCGGGCCAGCGGAGAGCGTACGTCGAGCGGCTCCTCGAGACTCGCCACCAGGTCCCGGGCGAGCACGACCTTGTCGAGCCCGCCGGCCTCGATGCGTCGCACTGCTTCGGCGACCAGCCCCTGCCAGCGGATGCTGTCGACCGGACCGTCGGCGAACGTCGTACCGAGCGGCGGTGCCGGCGCGGCTTGGGAGTCGACGTCGGGGGAGGCGGTGATGCCCAGCCCGATGACGGTGACCCAGGCAACGCCATCGCGTCGGCCGATGACGACTTCGGGCACCACCAGGATGCTGCCCTCGCCCTGGTCGTCGAACGTGAACGAGCCGAACGTCACGAGCCCGCTGCCCGGCACGTCGATGTCATCGCGTACGACCGCATGGGCGGAGAGGTCGAGCCACCAGTCGGAGGCCTCGGCGAACCGGTCAGGACCGGACGTGCGGAACTCTGCAGCGCGACCCCACCCGATCAGTCCGTCACCACCGTGGACCCATGCGAATGCGTCCTCGGGAGGGAGCAGTGCAAGCAGGTCGCCGGGATCATCGAGTACCGAAGTGCGGACCAGAAGGGCTCCGGCATCGGTGTCGACAGCGGGGTTGCTCACAACCAAAGAGCGTACCCGTGGGAAGGTAAACGGGTGAGCCGAGCCGGTCTGGACAAGAAGCCTCGCGACGTCGCCCAGATGTTTGACGGGGTCGCCGAGAAGTACGACCTGACCAATGACGTGCTGTCCCTGGGGCAGGACCGTCGCTGGCGCAAACGGGTCGTCGACCTCGTCGCTCCGCGACCCGGTGAGCTGATCCTCGACCTCGCGGCGGGCACCGGCACGTCCAGCGAACCGTTCGCCGATGCGGGTGCCACCGTGGTGCCGTGCGACTTCTCGATCGGCATGCTCGAGGTCGGCAAGAAGGCGCGGCCCGGCCTGCCGTTCACCGCCGGCGACGGCATGCGGCTGCCCTTCGGCGACGACGTCTTCGACGCGGTCACGATCTCGTTCGGGCTGCGCAACATCGTCGATCCGGTCGCGGGCCTCAAAGAGCTGTTGCGCGTCACCCGTCCGGGCGGTCGCATCGTGGTGTGTGAGTTCAGCACTCCGACCTGGGCCCCGTTCGACGCGATCTACACCAACTACCTGATGCGGGCCCTGCCGCCGATCGCCCGCAAGGTGTCGTCGAACCCCGAGTCGTACGTCTATCTCGCCGAGTCGATCCGCGAATGGCCCGACCAGAAGGGTCTTGCCGTACGCATGGTCGAAGCCGGCTGGGGCAAGGTCGACTGGCACAACCTCTCCGCTGGCGTCGTCGCCCTGCATCACTCGGTCAAGCCGAGCTGACCGTGGCGAGGTCCGGGCCGTTGGAGTGGGTTCGACGGCGCCTGCGAGCGCTTCCGCCCATCGCGCGGCGAGACCGGCAGATCGCCGAGCTGAAGGCCAACAACCTCAGGGACTTCAAGCAGCTCTCCGCCGCCCGTGCGAAGAACGCCGCACTCAAGGCGCGGGCACGCGAGCGATCCGTGAAGGTCCCGTCGTTCCGCCGCAACGTGTACGCCGAGCGCCGGATGGCGGCGTTGATGCGCGATCTCAACCGAACCGACCGTGGAACCTCGGTGACCAACAAGCTCAGGTCGTACTCGTTCGCCCGCTCCTGGGGCGTGGACGTGCCCGAGATCCACGGCATCTGGGACCGCATCGAGGACATCGTCTGGGACGATCTGCCCGACACGATCGTGATCAAGAGCCGGATGGGTTCCTATGCGCGCGGCGTGCTCCCGCTGAAACGGGTGGCTGGCGGGTGGTTGGTCATCACCGGCGACGGGGGCATCCTCACCCCGACGGACATCGTCGCGCGTTACCGCGCCAGACGAGATGATGGAACCGCGGCGGGTCCCTACATCGTCGAAGAGTTCCTGGGCGACGTGGAGCGGGATCTGATGCCGATCGACGTGAAGTTCTACGCGTTCTACGGCGAGGTTGCCCAGCTGTACCTGCGGTCCGTGGCCGCACACCTCGAGCCCAACGACGGCACGTACCGGGTTCTCGACCGTGACGGGCAGGACCTCGGGCCGATCTACATCGCCGATCACCACGACGAGACCATCCCGATCCCCAAGAACCTTCCCGACCTCGTACGTGTCGCCGAGCTCCTGTCGGCCGCGGTGCCGAGGGCGTTCATCCGGATCGACCTGTACGAGGTGGACGGTCGGGTCGTCTTCGGCGAGCTCACCCCCCGGCCTGGTGGGCGCCTGACATTTCCCGCCGAGGCTGACGCCCGGCTCGGACGGTTCTGGGAGGACGCCCAGGTGCGCCTGCTCAACGACGCCATCGACGGCGTCGGCTACGCCCTCAGGTTCGGGCCCGAACCGCGCGAGCTCCTGGTCGGCGGCAAGCCCTATCTGCCACCATTGCCGACCTGATTTCGCCTCCGCGTTGTCTGCCCGAGCGCCACACTGGGGCATGCGCCGAATCGTCCTACTCCTCGCCGCCGCATCGCTCCTCGCCGCCTGCACGGGCAGCAGTGACAAACCGGACAAGCCGAAGAACAACGGTTTGCCCGACGGCATCACCACGCAGCCTGTCCCGTCGGTGAAGGACGGAGAGCTCACCCCGAGCCGCTACTCACTTCTCGGCACCTTGCCGGCGCGGATCGACGGCAAGGAAGTGCAGTACCACGGGCTGACCGATGACGGGTTGGCCTACGGAGCCGTGGTAACGGGGCACGCGCCGACCGGTGCCGTGTTGACCAACCTCTCCACCGGCAAGGTGACCTACCTGGCTGCCGAGGCTGACGGACCGGGTCACGAGGTCGGCGGCATGGCGACCGCTCCCGGCTGGGTGGTGTGGTTGGACCAGTACCCCGCAGATGCATACGGATCGCCGCATTGGCGGCTCTATTCGTACGAGCGCGCGACGCACCGGGTTCGGATGCTGGCGGCGTCGACGGTCGATCAGACGGGCGCCACGTACTTCCAGCTGCAGCCGAGTATCGAGAAGGGCAACGTGTACCTCTCGGCGGTCAAGGCGAAAGCAGGTACGCCCAAGACCAACGATGACGCGTACGTCGTCCCGCTGGACGGTTCGGCCCCGATCAAGGCGCTCGGCTGGGGATCGTACTTCGTGCAGGCCGGAGACGGCGTCATCATCTCCACGCGCGGATCGAAGCTGGAGTGGCGGAACGTGGCCACGGGGAAGATCGCGATCGCTGCGCACTGCGACACGTCGGGAGAAGACTGCATCTGGGCTGCCGGGGACGGCGTCCTCGCGTATGAACCACGATCCGGCGACGAGGTGTACGACACCCCGATCACGGTCATCGACGCGAGCGGTCGCGAGCGCACGATCGACACGCCGCGCTCGCCGATGGATGTTGACGCGGCATCGAGCCGATGGGTCACGTTCGAAAGCGATACGGACGAATACGTCTACGACCTGAGGACGGATGAGGCGCTGAGGATGCCTTCCGGCCGGCGTGCTGTCAGCAACACGGGCGGCGGTGATGTCATGGTCTGGGTCTACGGGAACGGCGAGCGCGAGAGGTACGAATTCGTCCGGTTGAAGTGATTGCTGTGGAAGTTAGTGTGACCTCAGTTACAGGGCGCACACCGCGGGCGTATCGTGAGACCGCGATCACGTTGTGAAGCAATTCACAAGCGCACGAACCAGTCGATGTCGGTCCAAACCACGGGAGGTGTCGTGACGGCTTACACGCCGATCCTCGTGCTGGGTGGCCTGGCTGCCGCGTTCGCCATCTTCAGCATCGCGATCGCCCCGTTGACCGGCCCGAGTCGCTACAACCGGGCCAAGCTCGACCGCTACGAATCCGGCATCGAGCCGAGCCCGCTGCCCGAGGGCGGCGGCAAGATGTCGGTGCGCTACTTCATCATCGCGATGCTGTTCATCGTCTTTGACGTCGAGATCATCTTCCTCTACCCGTTCGCGGTTGCGTTCGACTCGCTCGGGTGGTTCGGACTGGTCGAGATGTTCATCTTCATGGTCACGGTGTTCATCGCCTATGGCTACGTCTGGCGCCGCGGAGGCCTCGAATGGGACTAGAAGAAAAACTGCCATCTGGAGTGCTGCTGTCGACGGTCGAAGGACTCGCCGGTTACATGCGCAAGGCCTCGTTCTGGCCCGCCACGTTCGGCCTGGCGTGTTGCGCGATCGAGATGATGACGTTCGGCGCACCCCGCTTCGACTCCGCCCGGTTCGGCATGGAGGTCTTCCGGCCGTCGCCGCGCCAGGCCGATCTGATGATCGTCGCCGGCCGGGTCAGCAACAAGATGGCCCCGGTGCTGCGCCAGATCTACGACCAGATGGCCGAGCCCAAGTACGTCCTCGCGATGGGGGTCTGCGCCAGCTCCGGCGGCATGTTCAACAATTACGCGATCGTCCAGGGCGTGGACCACGTCGTGCCGGTCGACATGTACCTTCCCGGCTGCCCGCCGCGGCCCGAGATGCTGATCGACGCCGTCCTCAAGCTGCACGACCAGATCCAGCACCAGAAGCTCGGCTCCAACCGACTCGCCGAGATCAAGGCCGACGAGAAGGTCGCCCTGCTCGCGACACCGACGTCAGCGATGAAGGGGCTCATGCGCTGATGGTCGACGCCAAGGGCAACAAGGACAAGCGCGACGAGGGCACCAAGACCCAGGACGTCTCGCACGAGATCAACGCCGAGCTGACCAGGAGCGAGGCGCGCGAGCTCGAGATCGTCGACGTACGCGAGGGTGCCTTCGGCACGCACACGACGGGCGACACCAGCGGCTTCGGTGGACTCACCCGGCCGGTCGTCATGCCCGGCGCCAGTCAGCAGCCCTATGGCGGTTGGTACGACGAGGTTGCCGACAAGCTCACCACTCTCGGCACGCCGGACGCGATCGAGAAGGTCGTCGTCGACCGCGGCGAGATCACCTTCTTCATCCGCCGGCACGCGCTGCTCGAGACGGTGACGCACCTGCGCAACGACCCGGCTCTGCGATTCGAGTTCTGCTCGTCGATCTCGGGCGTGCACTTCCCGCACGAGAAGGGCCGCGAGCTGCACGTGGCCTATCACCTGCTCTCGATGACCCACAACCGTCGCATCCGCGTCGAGGTCACCGCACCGGACGACGACCCGCACATCCCCAGCGTGGTCAGCATCTACCCGACGGCCGACTGGCACGAGCGCGAGACCTGGGACTTCTTCGGCATCATCTTCGACGGCCACCCCGCGCTGACCCGCATCATGATGCCGGACGACTGGCCCGGCCACCCGCAGCGCAAGGACTATCCGTTGGGCGGCATCCCGGTCGAATACAAGGGCGGCACGATCGCCCCGCCCGATCAGCGGAGGAGCTACTCGTGACCGCGACAACCGATCCGTACGCCGACACCACCGAGACCAGCGAAGGCCCGGTGTTCAACGTCACCGGCCAGGACTGGGACTCCATCGACTCCTCGACCGTCGAGGGCGACCACCTGGTCATCAACATGGGGCCGCAGCACCCGTCGACCCACGGCGTGCTCCGCCTCGTGCTCGAGATCGACGGCGAGACCGTCCGCGACGCGCGCGCCGGCATCGGCTACCTGCACACCGGCATCGAGAAGAACATGGAGTTCCGCACCTGGACCCAGGGCGTGACGTTCTGCACTCGTATGGACTACGTGGCGCCGTTCTCCAACGAGGCCGCCTACGTCATGGCGGTCGAGAAGCTGCTCGAGATCGAGGCCCCCGAGAAGGCGCAGGTGCTGCGAGTCCTGCTGCTCGAGCTCAATCGCATCTCCTCGCACCTGGTGTGCCTGGCCACGGGCGGTATGGAGATCGGCGCGCTGACCGTGATGACCTGCGGGTTCCGCGACCGCGAGCTGATCCTCGACCTGTTCGAGATGATCACCGGGCTCCGCATGAACCACGCGTACTTCCGGCCCGGCGGCGTCGCCCAAGATCTCCCGGAGGGCGCGATCGAGAAGCTGCGCTCGACCGTACGGCTGCTCAAGAAGCGGCTGCCCGAGTACGCCGCGCTGTGCAACGCCAACCCGATCTTCAAGGGCCGGCTCAAAGGCGTCGGTCACCTCGAGCTCGCCGGCTGCCTGGCGCTCGGCCTCACCGGCCCGGTGCTACGGGCCACCGGCTACGACTGGGATCTCCGCAAGAAGCAGCCCTACTGGGGCTACGACACGTACGACTTCGACGTCGTCACCTGGGACGAGCCAGACGCGTACGGACGTTTCCGGGTGCGGCTCGACGAGATGTGGGAATCCATCAAGATCG
>JAWWPE010000076.1:0-7937 GCA_033850895.1 Nocardioidaceae bacterium
CGCTGCTCGGTGGTTGGCTGATCACCAGCAACGCGTTCGGCATCGGCTGGCGAAGCATCTTCCTGATCAACATCCCGGTCGGCATCGTGCTGCTCGTCCTCGCGATCAAGTACGTCCCCAACACCCGTTCGGAGCGGGCCACCCGGCTCGACCTGCCAGGTGTCGCGCTCGCCACCGTCGGCGTCTTCCTGCTCATCTTCCCGCTGATCGAGGGTCGCGAGCAGGGTTGGCCGGCCTGGATCTGGGCGATGTTCGTCGCCGCCGCGGTGGTGCTGGCGGCGTTCGTCGCCAACCAGCGCCGGACCGAACGGCGTACGCACTCCTCCCTGCTGCCCATGCACTTGTTCGGCAACCGCGGCTTCACCGCCGGGCTCGTCACCCAGACGACGTTCCAGGGGTCGATGGCCGGCTTCGTCCTGGCTCTGGTGATCTACCTGCAGAGCGGGCTGGGCTTCAGCGCGATACACGCCGGGCTTGTGCTGTTGCCGTTCAGCCTGGGCGCGTTCATCGGCGTCGGTGCCTCGGCCCCGCTTGGTCTCAAGCTCGGCAAGGTGATCCCGCTGTCGGGTGCCGTTGCCCAGGCGGCCGGCGTCGCCTGGCTCGGTGCTGTCGTGTCGTCGAAGGGCGACGGTCTCAGCGGCTGGGACGCCACGTTGCCGATGCTGCTCGCCGGAATCGGCCTCGGCCTGCTGGTCGTACCGCTGATCGACATTGCGCTGGCGACGATCTCGACCGACGACGCCGGTGCCGCGTCTGGCACGTACAGCACGTTCCAGCAGCTCGGCGCGGCTCTCGGCATCGCGATCATCGGCGTGGTGTTCTTCAACACCGTCGGCGACGCGTTCACGTCGGCCGCCTTGCGCGACGGATTCGTGGCCGCGTCGTGGTGCGCCACCGGCGGTTACCTGCTGTGCGCCGCTTCGACGCTGTTCCTGCCCGACCGCTCAGCCGTGCAGGAACACGTACGCCTGCAGGAAGCGGAGCTCGAGGGCGCCGTTGCCTGACCGGTACGAAGGCGTCGAGGACTGCTACCTTCCAGTGCCTACTTCTTGGTGCTGGCGGCCAGCAGATTGGCCGCGACCTGGCGGTAGGCCTCGGCGCCCTTGTGCGACTTCGCCGTGCTGAGGATCGACCGGCCGATGGCCGGAGCCTCGGCGAACCGGATCGTCTTGGGGATCGGCGGGGTCACGACCGGCAGCTCGTACGTCTCACGGATCGCCCGCAGGACGTTCTGTGCGTGGGTCGTGCGGCCGTCGTACATCGTCGGCAGCACGCCCAGGATCTCCAGCTTGGAGTTGATGAACTGCCGGACGTCATGGATCGTGTCGAGCAGCTGGCCGACACCGCGATGCGCGAGGGTCTCGGCCTGGATCGGAATCAGTACGGAGTTGGCGGCCGAGAGCGCGCCCACTGTGAGCACGCCGAGGGTCGGCGGGCAGTCCAGCAGGATCCAGTCGTAGTTGGAGCGGACCTTGTCGAGCGCGACCCGGAGTCGCTGCTCACGACCGGTGCGGCCGACGAGGCTCTCCTCGGCCTGGCTGAGCGTGACATTGGCCGGCAGCAGGTGCAATCCGTCATCGGTGATGACGATCGCGTCCTCGGCCAGCGCGGTGCCGAGCAACACCTCTGCGACAGTCACGTCGAGATCCTCGGGGTCGATGCCCAGGGAGAAGGTCAGACTCCCCTGCGGATCGAGGTCGACCAGCAGCACGCGCTGCTTCAGCTCCGCGAGTGCGGCACCCAGTGAGGCCACGGTCGTCGTCTTGGCGACCCCGCCCTTTTGATTGGCCACTGCGATCGTCGTCGTCACGCTGGCCATTGTGCCATTGGATGACCCGACCTCAGCACGCCTGACCAGCGACGTTTGGCATGCTTGGTGCATGAGTGAGCGCCAGCGAACGAATCATGAGACAGCATTCGTGCCGTTGCCTCCGTACCGTGCCCTTCCCACGGGGGTGACGGCATGACACGTCGCGCGCTGATCACCGGGCCCACCGCAGGTATCGGCAATGCGTACGCCCGGGAGCTCGCCAGGCGCGGATATGACCTGACCCTGGTGGCTCGCGACACGGCCAGGATGGAGACCATCGCCGCCGAGCTGCGCAGCAAGCACCGGGTCGACATCGACGTCATCACCGCCGATCTCACCACCGTCGAAGGCGTCACCGACACGGTGAATGCCGTGACCGACACGACGAAGCGCGTCGACCTGCTCGTCAACAATGCCGGTGCCTCGCTGGCCGGATGGTTCGGCACCACCGACATCGCCGACGAGGACCGCCAGCTCGACCTCCTGGTCCGCGCCCCGATGCACCTGATGGATGCGGCGATCAAGACGATGGCCGGCGGCGGCGGCGGACAGATCATCAATGTGTCGAGCGTTGCCGCGTTCACCCCTCGGGGTGTCTACTCCGCCCACAAGGCCTGGCTGCTCAACATCTCCGAATGGGCCAACGTCCACTACGCCGACGTCAACATCTCGGTGATGGCGCTGTGCCCCGGCTTCGTCCGCACCGAGTTCCACCAGCGCGGCGACATGGACGTCTCGGGCGTGCCGAAGTGGATGTGGCTCAAGGCCGACAAGCTGGTCAAGGCGTCTCTGAAGGATCTCGAGAAGGGCAAGTCCGTCTCGATCCCGACGATCCGGTACAAGGTTCTGGCGACGCTCGCGCGCTACCTCCCCAAGGGCCTGGTCACCCGGATGGCCAAGCGCGGACGCTGACATGTCCATACCCCGATCGCTCGAGCTGCCGGCCGGGGTCGAGGCCGTCACGCTCACCACCGAGCGTGGGCGGTTCGCCGCGCAGATCGTGCGTCCGGGCCGACCGCGAGGTCATGTGCTGCTCATCCCCGGGTGGACCGGTTCCAAGGAAGATTTCACTCCCGTGCTGCCCCTTCTCGCCGCGGCGGGTTGGGACGCCACGACATACGACCAACGGGGACAGTACGAGACCAAGGGCGCGCCGGGAGACGACTATTCGCTGTCCGGGTTCGCCGAGGACGCCGCCAGCATCGGCCGCCAGATCGACACCTCCGACTCGCTTCACCTGCTGGGTCACTCATTCGGCGGGCTCGTCGCCCAGCAGGCCGTCGTCGACCTGCCGCCGCTGTGGGACAGCCTGAGCCTGCTCTGCACCGGGCCCGGAGCGCTGGGCGACAGCCCGACCCGTCCGCTGAAGCGCCTCGCCTCGGCGATCGGCAAGGTACCCCTCCTGCACATCCACGAGCTGCGTGAGCAGGGCATCAAGCGACCGGCCCAGATCACCAGGTTCCTGGCGAAGCGCTTCACCTCCAACGCGCCGGCGTCACTGAAGGCCATGACCCAGCTGCTGCTCGACGCCCCCGACATCATCGACGAGGTCGCCGCCATCGGCCTGCCGTTCTGGGTGGGTCGCGGCGCTGCCGACGACGCATGGCCGCACGACACCCAGGCGCGTATGGCCGAGCGGCTCGGCACCGAGATCCACATCATCGCCGGCGCCGCCCACTCCCCCGGTGTCGAGGACCCGGAGGGGCTGGTCGATGCGTGGCTGCCGTTCCTGGACGAACACAGTGCGAAGGAGCACGACTGATGCCCATCACCCGCGGATTCACCGGCGGCAACCGCCGAGGTGGCGACCAACGCCTGCCACCGGGTCAGTACGACACCGGGTCCGGCTGGCCTGTCCTCTCGGCCGAGCTCACCCCGCAGATCGACGTCGACACGTGGTCCCTGAGCGTCGACGGGCTCGTCGAGAAACCATCGACCTGGGACTGGCGCGGCATCCACGCGCTGCCGGAGTCGTCGTACTTCGGCGACATCCACTGCGTCACGACCTGGACCAAGTTCGACACCACGTTCGCCGGAGTCAGCGTCGACTCGCTGCTCAAGATCGCCCAGCCCAAGCCGGAGGCGACCCACGTCATGGCCACGTCGACGACCGGCTACACGACCAACCTGCCGATCGACGACATCACCAACGGCAAGGCCTGGATCGTCTGGGAGTTCGACGGCAAGCCGCTGACCGCTGAGCACGGTGGGCCTGTACGCATGCTCGTCCCGCACCTGTACTTCTGGAAGTCAGCCAAGTGGATCACCCGAATCACGCTGATGGATCACGACGAGCAGGGGTTCTGGGAGCGCAACGGCTACCACGACCGCGGCGATCCGTGGCTCGAGCAGCGCTACCAGGGCGATGCATGAGTGACGCGGTCGCGCCCGTCGAGGCCGTCGCGAGCTCATGGACGACCGCAACGGTTCGCGAGGTCGAGCGGTACGGCGAGTCATACGTCAGGCTGCGGCTCGAGGTCGCCGACCGCACGGACCACGTCCCGGGCCAGCACTACGTCATCCGCCTGCGCGCTCCCGACGGTTACACGGCTCAACGGTCGTACTCGATCGCCTCCGACCCCGCCGATCCGCTGATCGAGCTGATGGTGGAGTGCCTGCCGCGGGGCGAGGTCTCGGGATTCCTGCACGATGTCGTCGAAGTCGGCGACGTGCTCGAGGCCCGCGGACCGATCGGCCGCTGGTTCGTGTGGGGCGGCAAGATCCCGTCGATCTGCGTCGCCGGTGGCTCCGGAGTCGTGCCGTTCATCTCGATGCTGCGCTATGCCCGGCGCCTGGGCACCGAGCCGGCGTTGCGGATCGTGGCGTCGGCGCAGACCCGCGAACGGTTGCCCTACATCGAGGAGCTCGAGGAGTACGGCGCGTTCATCGCGCTGACCCGTGAGAATCACGACGACCGCGTGGCGGCACACATCTATCCCGACGAGCTGGCGGCGCTGACCGATGAGGTCGAGCGGGCGTACGTCTGCGGCTCGGTCGGTTTCGTCAGCTTCGTCGGTCGGATCCTCGGCGAGGCGGGCGTACGATCCGACATCGTCCGGGTCGAGCAGTTCGGCCCCACCGCCTAGCTTCCGGGATCAGGCGTGCTTGCGGAAGGTTGCGCGTACGGCCCGGCGGGCGATGGGTCCGAGGTCGTCGATGAGCTCGGCCAGCACGCCGAGGCGTTCGAGGCCCGCGATGTCCGAGTCGGCGCTGTCCGCCGTCGTCGAACCCATGAGCTCGAGGCCGATGAACGTGGACGACACCAGATGGGCCAGGGTCTCGGCGTCGAACGCCTCACCGATCGGCGAAGCCGCCAACAACCTGGCGAGGACCTCCTCGACCTTGTCGGTCCACACCCGTAAGGCACGGCCGGTGACCTCGGCCAGCTCGGGATTGGACTGCGATCCGGCGAGCACCTGCGCCAGCACGTTGACGTTGCCGAGCTCGCGTTCCTCACGGTGCAGGGCAACGGCCGCGTCGACCAGTCCGGCGAACGTCGTCACGGCATCGAGCCGCGGCCCGAACGTCGCCACCCGATCGTTGACGGACGCCACGCAGGCTTCGCCGATCAGATTCGCCACATTGCCGAAGTGGTAGAAGATCAGCGCCTGGTTGACCCCGCCGGTGGCGGCGATCGTACGCGCCGAGACCGTCGCGATCCCCTGGACCCGGATGGTCTCCATCGTCGCGTCGATCAGCCGCCGACGCGTCTCCGTCGTACGCACATCCTCGGTCACGCCGCCAACGTATCGCGGCGGCTGACCCCTCGGGGGGAGACCTTCCGCGCGGCCCTGCCGGCCTCGCGCCACAGTGGGAACGCCGTGATCACAGGCACCACGCAGAACGCCCACAGGGTGCCTCGGTGCGGCGGTCCCACGACAGCAACCTCCGCGGCAATCTGCGCGACCAGCACGACCACGACCGTCGTCCAGACGGCGGTGCGCGGCTGCATGTTCGGCGAAGACGCCGTTAGGGTGAGCCCGGCGAGTAATCCGGTCGGCACGCCGATCAGCAAGCCGATCGTGCCTCCGATCAGGCCCGCGTAGAGCGCCAGAAGCGGGATGCCGATGACGAGCCCGAAACCAGTGAAGTCCCCGAGGTCGGCCGTGCTGGCGACCAGCATCACCGCTGTTCCGGTGGCGGCACCGCTGCCCGTCGCCCAGAGGATCCCCAGCAGCCACAGTCTGAACACCGTCGGCACTCCGTTCATGCGCGAACCGCCGAGCGCGTGATCCGAGCCTGCCGAAGAACCGCGCACGTCATCGGCAAGACGGTGATCGCTGGCACCACCGCGTACTCCCACACGTTGTCCGCGGCCGGGCGTCCGGAGATGACGACTTCTGTCACCGCCTGGACGACGAGCACCACCACAACCGTGGTCGCACTCGCCACCGCGGGGGAGCTGACGAGCACCGTGGCGGTTAGGACGAGTCCGGCCAGCAGGCCCGTGGCGCAGCCCACGACGGCACCCGCAATCGCGCCGACGGCACAGGCAAGGCCGGCCACCAACGGCACCCCCACGAGGAGTTGATAGGCGTTGTCGCCTTTCGTGCCCCCCGTCGCGATCCTCGCAAGGGCCAGGACGGCAGCCGAACCTGCTCCGCACCCCGCCCCCCACAACATCCCCAACACCGTCCCTCTGAGCCAGGTCGGGAGATCTCTCACCATCACTCCTTCATAGATTGAGCAGTCGCTCAATCAGGAGAGTACAGCAATTTGAGCAGTTGCTCAATAGGGGGAATTCAGCGCGCGAGCAGGCGTTCGAACTGGTCGCGGGCGGTGAGGTTGCAGCCGAGGTCGAAGCCGATCTTGCCGCTGCCGTGGTAGTCGCTGGAGCCGGTACGGACCAGGCCGAACTCGCGGGCGATCTGCCGCAGTGCGGCACGATCCTCCTCGCTGTGATCGTTGTGATCGACCTCGAGCCCATCGAGGCCGATGTCCTTCAGCGCACCGATGCGGTCATGGGTCAGCACCCGGTGACTCCCCCGCGACCACGGATGCGCGATCACCGTGCGTCCGCCGGCCGCCTTGACCAGGCTGATCGCCGTCGGGAGGTCTGCGGCATAGCGGTCGACGTATGCGGGTTTGCCCGGCGTGAGGTAGCGATCGAAGGCCTCGTCGCGGTTCTTGACCACACCGAGCTCGACCAGCGCATCAGCCACGTGAGGTCGGCCCATCGCGGCGGCATTCGTGGCCCAGCGCTTGACGTCCTTGGCCTCGATGTCGATGCCGAGCCCACGGAGACGTTCGAGCGTGGCGGGCAGTCGGGAGTTGCGGCCGTCGAGGACCCGCTTCAGCTCAGCGAGGAGCGGTTTGTCGGTCGGATCGAACTCATAGCCGAGCAGATGGATGCTCTTGCCGTCGAGCTTGGTGGAGATCTCGATGCCACGCACCAGCTGGATGCCCGCCTTCACGGCGGCCTTGCCGGCTTCCTTCCACCCCTCGGTCGAGTCGTGATCGGTCAGCGCAATCGCATCGAGGCCGGCGACCTTCGCGTTGTTGATCAGCTCGGCCGGGCTGTCGGTGCCGTCGGAGCGATTGGAGTGGGTATGTAGGTCGATGCGCACGGCCAAAGGCTAGCCGGTGGCGCAGGGCTCGACGTTCCACCGGCGTACGACCTGGGTGCCGCGGTCAACGCCCAACATCGAGATCGTGGCGGTGTCGAGCACGAGCCGCTGGCCCTCGGAGACGTCGAGCCCCAACCAGCGCGCCGCCAGACCTCGGAGCGAGTGCCCGTGCGCGAACACCAGCGTCTTGCCCTCGACAGCACGAGCCTTGGCGACGACGCGATCCAAGCGGGCCGTGACCTGCTCAGCGGTCTCGCCGCCCGGGGCAGGTGAGGTCCAGATCGTCCAGCCGGGCACCGATTCGCGGATCTCGGCTGTCGTGAGGCCCTCGTAGTCGCCGTAGGCCCACTCCACCAGATCTTCGTCCACTTCCGCATCAGGGAATCCGGCCAGCTCAGCCGTACGCATCGCTCGCTGTCGCGGACTCGTGAGCACCTGCACGAACTCGACGCCGGCCAGCGGACCCTTGAGGGTGAGTGCGGACTCTTCCCCACGCGCTGTGAGCGGCAGATCAGTGGTGGATGTGTGCTGACCGCTCTTGCTCCATTCCGTCTCACCGT